>NZ_JBSGUP010000404.1:0-7445 GCF_053607985.1 Streptomyces sp. NPDC055078 | reverse complement strand
CCGGGTGCTCCGTGGACGCGCCGTCAGACGGGGCGTACCGAACGGGCAGGGACCGCCTCCGGCACTCAGTGCCCTCAATGCGCCATGCGGCGGCCCGCGGACGCGGCACGCCGGGAATGGAGGGAAGTGTGCGGCTTCTGTCATACCGTCCTCACCTGGCCGGATACCAGGAACCGGGAGCATTGCCCCCTTCGTCGTCGCAACCGCACGGCCCTGCCGGGGCGGTGGGGCAAGTACCGTCATCGCCTAGTGTCGAGGCCGAGGCTGGTGTGACGGCGGCAAGGCAGTGAGGAATGCTCGATGGTGCAGGCGTACAAGACGGAGACGGACAGCGGCGAGCCGGAGGTCCGGCGCACCGGGTCCCGGGCGCGGCGTCTGCTCGAACGCTGGCGCGGTGACCGGGGTATCTGGCGGCGCGGCATCCTCATCGCGTTCTGTGCCGTACTGACCGCGCTCCTGATGATCTTTCATGCGCAGCTGCCCAACCGGATCGGCAATCTGGGCTCGCTGAACGAGACCTTCCTGCCGTGGCTGGCCGCCCTCCTCGTCCCCGTGCTGCTCGCCGCCGCGCTGTGGCGGCGCTCGGCGACCGCGCTGATCGCCCTGCTGCTGCCCGTCCTCGTCTGGTTCAACCTGTTCGGCGGGCTGCTCACCGACAAGTCCACGGGCGGCGGGGATCTGACGGTCGCCACCCACAATGTCAACGCGGGCAACCCGGACCCCGGGGGCACGGCCAAGGAGGTCGCCTCATCGGGCGCGGATGTGCTGGCGCTCCAGGAACTGCCCCACGGCAAGGTCGGCACCTACCGGGAGGCCCTCGCGGACACCTACCCCTACCACGCGGTGCAGGGCACGGTCGGCCTGTGGAGCAAGTACCCGATGGCCGACACCGCGCCCGTCGGGATCCGGCTGGGGTGGACACGCGCGATGCGCTCCACCGTTCGGACGCCGCAGGGCGAGGTCGCGGTGTACGTCGCCCATATGCCCTCCGTACGGGTCAAGTTGCGGGCGGGCTTCACCGCCAACCAGCGCGACGACAGCGCCGACGCGCTGGGCGACGCGATCAGCAACGAACCGGTCGGCAAGGTGGTGCTCCTCGGCGATCTGAACGGGACGATGAACGACCGCGCGCTGACCGCCGTCACCGCCCAGATGCGGTCCACCCAGGGCGCGGCGGGCGACGGGTTCGGCTTCAGCTGGCCGGCGTCGTTCCCGATGGCGCGGATCGACCAGATCATGGTGAAGGGGGTCGAGCCGACGTCGTCGTGGACACTGCCCCGTACCGACAGCGACCATCTGCCGATCGCGGCCCGTATCGCTCTCTGAGCCCCTGAGCCCCTGAGCGCCTGACCCCGGGGGCCGGGCCGGGCCGGGCCGTTGATTCACCCGGCCGACTCACGCCAGCGGTTGGTGATCGGCAGCCGCCGGTCCTTGCCGAAACCCTTCGCCGAGATCTTGGTGCCCGGCGGGTACTGCCGGCGCTTGTACTCGGCCGTGTCCACCATCCTCAGGGTCCGCGCCACCAACTCCTCGTCGAACCCGGCCGCGACGATGGCGTCCTTGCCCTGGTCCCGGTCCACGTACAGCTCCAGAATCCGGTCCAGTACGCCGTAGTCCGGCAGCGAGTCGGTGTCGACCTGACCCGGGCGCAGCTCGGCGCTCGGCGGCTTGGTGATCGACGTCTCCGGGATCGGCGGGAGCTGCCCGCGCTCCCCGGCGGCCCGGTTGCGCCAGCGCGCCAGCCGGAACACGGTCGTCTTGTAGACGTCCTTGATGGGCCCGTACGCGCCCACCGAGTCGCCGTACAGCGTCGAATACCCCACCGCCAGCTCGGACTTGTTGCCGGGCGCCAGCACGATGTGCCCCTCCTCGTTGGAGACGGCCATCAGCATCGTGCCGCGCAGCCGCGACTGGAGGTTCTCCTCGGCCAGGCCGGTCAGGGCGAGCGAGCCCATATAGGCGTCGAACATCGGCTCGATGGGCACGGTGCGGAAGTCGAGCCCGGTGCGGCGGGCCAGCTCGGCCGCGTCGTCCCTGGAGTGCTCGGACGAGTACTTCGACGGCATGGAGATGCCGTACACATTCCCGGCGCCGACCGCGTCGCAGGCGATCGCGGCGACCAGCGCGGAGTCGATACCGCCGGAGAGCCCGATCAGGACGGACCGGAAGCCGTTCTTGGCGGCGTACGCGCGCAGTCCCACGACCAGTGCCGAGTACACCTCCTCGTCGTCGTCCAACCGGTCGGCGTAGCCCCCCGGCAGCTCCGCCCCGTACGCCGGAAGCGGGTCGGCGGTCAGGACGACATGGTCGATCCGCAGTCCGTCGTCCACGGTGCCCGAGGGAACCGGGCCCGCGGCGGGCAGTTCCAGGTCGACCACCACACTGCCCTCGGAGAACTGCGGGGCGCGCGCGATGACATCGCCCGCCGCGTCGACCACGATCGAGTCGCCGTCGAAGACCAGCTCGTCCTGGCCGCCGATCATCGCGCAGTACGCGGTGGTGCACCCGGCCTCCTGGGCGCGCTTGCGCACCAGGTCGAGGCGGGTGTCGTCCTTGTTCAGCTCATACGGCGAGGCGTTGATCGAGACCAGCAGCCCGGCGCCGGCGGACCGGGCGGCGGGGACCCGGCCGCCGTCCTGCCACAGGTCCTCGCAGATGGCGAGCGCCACATCGACGCCGCGCACCCGGATCACCGGGAGGGTGTCGCCCGGCACGAAGTACCGGAACTCGTCGAAGACGCCGTAGTTCGGCAGATGGTGCTTGGCGAAGGTGAGCACCACCCGGCCGCCGTGCAGTACGGCGGCGGCGTTGCGCGGCGCCCCGGCCGGCTGGCCGTACTTCGGCGCGGCGCTCTCCGAGCGGTCCAGATAGCCGACGACGACGGGCAGCTCACCGAAGCCCTCGTCGGCCAGGCGCGCGGCGAGCGCCCTCAGGGCGGCCCGGGACGCCTCCACGAAGGACGAGCGCAGGGCCAGGTCCTCGACGGGATAGCCGGTCAGCACCATCTCGGGGAAGGCGACCAGATGCGCCCCCTGCTCGGCGGAGTGCCGGGTCCAGCGCACGATCGACTCGCTGTTGCCGGCGAGGTCGCCGACGGTCGAGTCGATCTGATTCAGGGCGAGGCGTAGTTGAGGCACGCCGCCCAGTGTAATCGTCTTTCTGACGCGATGCCCTGGGCGGCGGGTGTGGGACGCCCCACGCGGGGACGCCCCACGCGGGGGCGTCCCGGCCGTGCGGTGTTCCGGGCGTGCGGGTTCCGGGCTACTTCCGGTAGCCGAGCACCGTCATCATGCCCGCCTCCGCGTGGTAGACGTTATGGCAGTGGATCATCCACAGCCCCGGGTTGTCCGCGTCGAAGTCCGCGGTCAGGGTGCCGTTCGGCAGGATGATCGCGGTGTCCTTGCGGGCCCCTCCCGCACTGTTGGCCAGCGCGAAGGTGTGCCCGTGCAGATGCAGCGGGTGCCACATCTCCGTCGGGTTGCGGAAGACCAGCCGTACCCGCTCGCCCGCGCGGACCTGGTGGCGGCGGTTGGGCGAGTAGGGCTTCTTGTCGAAGGCCCAGTCGTATTTCGCCATCCCGCCGGTCAGCCCGATCCTGATCGTGCGGTCCGGCTTGCGGGCCGCGAGGGCGACGGACTCGTCCGCCCGCAGCTTGTCGGCCGTCAGGACCCGCTTGGACAGCTCCTTCGGGCGTACGGAGGCGGCGGGGGCCGAGCCGCCGCCGGTACGCAGCAGGGCCAGCGCCGAGGCGTTCTTGCCCTCCGCCACCGCGACGAACGGGAACACCCCGTCGCCCGCCGTGACCAGGACGTCATAGCGCTCGCCCATGCCCAGCAGCAGGGCGTCCGCCTGGGCGTGCCGGACCGGGAAGCCGTCGGTGTGGGTCACCGTCATCCGATGGCCCCCGAGGGCGACCCGGAAGGCGGTGTCGCCGCCCGCGTTGATGATCCGCAGCCGGATACGGTCGCCGGGCTTCGCCGTGAAGGACGTGGGGGCGTCCGGGGTGCGCCCGTTGACCAGATAGTGCGGGTACGCCACGTCTCCCGCGTCCCCGCCCAGGAGATCGCTCTTGGCGCCCATCATCATCCGCGACGGGCCCTTCGGCCCGGGGGTCTCCTCCACGGACATCGACATGTTCGACATGTCGTGCCCTTCGTGCCCGCCGCCGCCGGACATGCCCTTGCGCAACTCCGCCAGCACCGCGTCCGGGGTCGATCCGTCCACGCCGTCGACCCAGTCGTCCAGGACGATCACCCACTCCTTGTCGTACTTCAGCGGCTCCTTGGGGTCCTCGACGATCAGGGGCGCGTACAGGCCCCGGTCCTGCTGGACACCGGAGTGCGGGTGGAACCAGTAGGTGCCCGGGTGGGACAGCGCGAACCGGTAGGTGAACTCCGCACCCGCCTTCACCGGCTGCTGGGTGAGCCCGGGGACCCCGTCCATGTCGTTGCGCAGAGCGAGACCGTGCCAGTGCAGCGAGGTCGACTCCGGCAGATTGTTGGCGAGGGTCAGCGCGAGGGTGTCGCCCGCGGTGGCGCGGACCTCCTGCCCCGGCAGCCGGTCCCCGTAGGCCCAGGAGCGCACGGTGCGGCCCCCGCCCAGCTCCAGCGGGGTCGCCACGGCGGTCAGCTTCACCTTGCGCTCCGGCCCCTTCCCGCGCTTCGCCTCGGCGGCGAGGACCTCCTCGCCATCGGGCGCGACGAAGCCCTTGGCTCCCTTGACGTCCTTGGGGTCGGCCGCCCCCTGACCGCCTCCGCTGTGACCGGCGTGCCCGCCGCCTCCGCCGTCCGATCCGGAACAGGCGGCCAGGACTCCCGTCCCGGCGACGGCGAGTGACGCTCCGAGCAGGGAACGGCGATTGATGTGTGTGGACATAGCTGAGTGCACCTCGTGATGTGTTCGGCAGTGTGCTGCGGAAGTGGGCCGCCGCGATGGGGGAGCTGGACCGCCCGTGGTCGTGGGCGTGCACCGCCGCATGCGCGGGTGTGGACCACCGCGGTGACGGATGTGAACCCGCCCGTGCTCGTGGGCGTGGACCTCCGCGTTCGCGGCTGTGGGCCACCGCGGCCATGGACGCGGACCGCCGCGCGGGTACGCGGCGGGGCACTCCTAGATCCGCAGCACCGACACCTTCGCGAGGATGCCTATGACCGGTGGCGGACCGGCCCACGGCCCGCGCACGATCCGTCCCCGGCCGCTCCCGCCCGCCGGCTCCCCGGTCCGCCGTCCCGGCAACCCACCGGCCACCATCACCAGCAGCGCGGCACCCAGCCAGCCGAGCACGGCCAGACACACCGCGCCCGGATCCATCCCGTGGCCCTGCCCCTGTCCATCGGACGGCGCCGGCCGGGTGTCACCGGCACCGGTCCCGGTCCCGGCCGCCGCCTGGTCCGGGCCGATATGCCCCGTACGACCCATACGCTCCGTACGGCTGTCGGCGGCGTCGGCTCCCACGGGCTGGGCACGGAGAACGTGCTCGGCCAACTGCCCGGTGGCCTGGTGCGAGCCCGGGGCGGGCGCGGCCGAGTCGGCGTGGGCGGAACCACCCGAGGCCGTGGTGTGTACGGTGCCGGCCGTCCGGGTGCCGGGGGCGGGCGGAACCGGATCCGCCGGGGGTGCCTGGGGTGCCCGTACGGCCGCCGCGGCGGGCAGGGGGACGGCTCCTGCCCCGGGGACGGCCGGGGACCCGGGCTGTCCGGAGCCGCCGGCGGGCGGTGGCGCGGTATGCCCCGGCCCATGGGCGGGCGCGGCCGAAGCCGACGGATGCCCCACCGTATGCATCGTGGCGATCCCGAACAGCAGCGCCACGAGCAGCAGGAGCTGCCCCACGCGTCCGCCACGACCGATCACCATGCTGTCGAATCCTACCCCCGCCGGGTATATTCCGAGGGCGTGCCCCGGCCGGTCGGCGATCATGGATCGTATGATCGCCGTCCTGATAGCCCTCGGCGCGCTCGCATACACCGCCTGGCTGCTCGAAGTCGTCGTCTCCACCGGCCTCGATCCCGTGCGGACGTACGTCAGCGAACTCGCCGCCGTCGACCAGCCGCTCGGCGGTCTGTTCCGGGCCACCGACCTCGCCGCCGGACTCCTCGTTCTCGCGGGCGGGCTCTGGGCCCTGGCCCGGACACCGCGCAGACCCTGGGCGCTCATCGGCTGGGGCGGGATCACTCTCTTCGGCGCGGCGACCGCCGTCGACTCCCGGCTGCCGCTGAGCTGTGCGCCCACCGCCGACCCCGAGTGCGCCGCCCGGGAGACCGCGGGACTCGTCCCCGCCACCCACACCGCGCACGCCGTCAGCTCCTCCACCGCGATGGCGGGCGCCGTCGTCGGGATCGTCGCGCTCACCGTCGCCGCCCGGCGGTACGGCTGGTGGCCGCTCCTCGCCCGGACCGGACCGGCGATCGTCGTCCTCGAACTCGCCGCCACCGGCTGGACCCTGTCGGCCGTCGCCGCCTTCGAGGCGGGCCGGGGGACCTGGTCCCTGGGGGCGGGACAGCGGCTCCAAGTGCTGTTCGTGGCAGTCTGGCTGGGGCTGCTCGCGCTGTGCCTGACACGGGAGCGCACGGAACGGCGGCGGAAGGAGCCGGTGCTCTGATGTTCGTACGGCAGCGGAAGCGGCAGCGGCAGCGGAAGGAGGGGGCGCGCAGATGTTCGTACGGATCGGCGGGGTGGCGCACCATGTCGTCGTGGAGGGGCGCGGGCCGGTCTGTGTGCTGAGCGCGGGCCTCTCGCTGAGCTGGTTCGACTGGGACCCCGTCGTACCCCTGCTCGCCCCGCACCGCACCGTCGTCCGCTTCGACCGCCCCGGGCACGGGCTGAGCGCCCCCGCCGGCGTCCGCCCCTCCGCCGCCGGGGAGGCACACCGCATCGCGGGGCTGCTGGACGCGCTCGGCGCGGCGGGGCCCGTGACGGTCGTCGGCCACTCGATCGCCGGGTTCCACGCGGAGGCGTTCGCCCGGCTGCACCCGGCCCGTACCGCCGCGGTCGTCCTCGTCGACTCCAGCGTGGAGGAGCGCGCACGCCCGCCCGCCGCGCCCGCCGTCCGTACGGCCGCCGCCCGCGCGGCCGGGGGCCTGCTGCGCGCGCTGGGCGTGCCCGCGGCGCTGGGGCCGCTCGTCCGGCGCGCGACGGTCCGCCTCTCCCGTACGGGCGGCGGGGACCCGGCCCCGGCGGCCCTCGTACGCCGCTGCTACCGCACCTCACGGGTCGCCCGGGGCACCCTGCTGGAGAACATCCACTACCGCGCCGTCGCCGCCGAACTCCTCGCCCTGCGCGAACGGCACCCCCTGCCCGCGGCGCCGTTCACCGTGCTCGCCGCGACCGCCGGGGGCCGCCGCTGGACGGCCCGGCAGCAGGCGCTGGCGCTCGCCCTGGGGGCCCGCTTCCGGGAGATCGGCCCGGCGGGTCATCTGATGATGCTGGACCGCCCGGACGCGGTGGCC
>NZ_JBSGUP010000403.1:0-7448 GCF_053607985.1 Streptomyces sp. NPDC055078 | reverse complement strand
GAACACGGACCCGGCCACGCACCCGGAAACATGGACCGGAACCGGGCCAGGGCCCCGGACCCGGGATACGAGGGAGTCGTACCTTGCCCGAAGGGCACACCATCCACCGCCTCGCCGCCGACCACCGTGCCCGCTTCCGCCGCCGGCCCCTCGACGTCAGCAGCCCCCAGGGCAAGTTCTCCGACTCCGCGGCCCTGCTCCACCGCCAGGTGATGTCCGGCACCGAGGCCCACGGCAAGCACCTCTTCCTCGGCTTCGGCCCGCTCGGCTGGATCCATGTCCACCTCGGGCTCTTCGGCCGGGTCGACTTCGGGGACGGGCCCGCGCCCCCGCCCGCCGACACCGTCCGGCTGCGCCTGGCGACCCCCGAGGCGTACGTCGATCTGCGCGGCCCCACCACCTGCGCGCTGATCACCGACGGCGAGAAGGCGGCGATACACGACCGTCTCGGCCCCGATCCGCTCCGGGCGGGCGACGACCCGGAGCGGGCGTGGACACGGATCTCCCGTTCCCGTACGACGATCGCCGCGCTGCTGCTGGACCAGAAGATCATCGCGGGGGTCGGCAATGTCTACCGCGCGGAGGTCCTGTTCCGGCACGGCATCGACCCGTACCGCGCGGGCCGGGATCTCACCCGGGCGCAGTGGGACGCGATCTGGGCGGATCTCATCGCCCTGATGCGCGAGGGCGTACGGAACAACCGCATCGACACGGTCCGGCCGGAGCACACCCCCGAGGCGATGCGCCGCGCGCCGAGGGTCGACGACCACGGCGGCGAGGTCTATGTCTACCGCCGGGCCCGGCAGCCCTGCCACATCTGCGCCACCGAGATCCGGACGGCGGACCTCGCCGCCCGCAATCTCTTCTGGTGCCCCGGCTGCCAGCCCGGCTAAGGGCCAAGGGCCAAGTCAGCGCCGATGCCGGTGACCTCATCCGCTGCGCGCTGGTGTGCCGGTCTCGGAAGTCAGCATGCGGGCTTCGGGGCGTAGCGCCCACGACATCAGCGTGCAGACGGTGAAGAGACCGGTCCACAGCAGGTGGGACGAGGCGGATCCGGAGACGGCGTGAGAGGTGAAGGCGCCCGCGAAGTTGAAGAACGCCCCGGCGTACGCCCACTCCTTGAGCCGCGGATAGCGTGGTGCCAGCAGCGCCATGGTGCCCAGGAGCTTCCAGATGCCGAGGATGGTCAGGAAATAGGCCGGGTATCCGAGATCGAGTACGCCCGCAGCGGTCCCCTCACGGCGCAGCAGATCAGCGAAGCCGCCGGAGAGCAGGACGAACGTGATGATCCCGGTGCTCGTCCAGTAGCCGATCGTCCGCGCTCTCGTCTGCTCCGGCGACCCGAGTGCCCCGAGGAGGGACCAGTACCGGGGTCGAGAGCTCAGAACGCGGCGGGGTTCAGGTCTGGTTGCCCAGGAAGCCGCTGTGATCGCCGCGAACCCGAGCGGGCCCGCCGCCGCGGCGAATTCGTCCATGGCGATGTGCGAAGCCACGGCGCCGCTGTAGATGAAGAACACACCGGCGTAGACCCACTCCTTGAGGCGCGGCATTCCTGGTGCGACCAGCACCACCGCGGCGGGAAGCTTGCACACGCCGATGATGATGGCGACGTAGTAGGGGTAGTTGAGATCCTCTTCGAGGATGGTACGCACATAGTCCGTGCGCAGCACGTCCCAGAGGCCGCCCATCGCCGACTCGGCCGCGATGATCACCGTGGTCGCCCAGTAGACCGGCGTACGCACTCTGGCTCTGGCGCCGGCTCTGGCACTGCGCCGGTCCTGCGCGGGAGGCGGGATCGTCCTGACGTTCCTGGTCACGTGGTCACTCCTCATGTCGCCGGTCACATCGACTGGCTCCGGTGTGTCATAGAGGGGACACACGGCAACCGGGGAGTGTGACCGATGAACGAGAACGAGTTTCCCGCCGAGCGTTTCGAGGAGTACCGGCCCCGGCTGCGGGCCGTGGCCCTTCGGTTGCTGGGCTCACCCGCCGAGGCTGACGACGCTGTTCAGGAGACCTGGCTGAGAGTCTCCCGCTCCGCTCCGGGCGAAGTGAGGAGCATGGAAGGCTGGCTCATCACGATCGTCGGCCGGGTGGCGCTGAACATGCTTCGCTCGCGTCGGACCCGGCGCGAGCGGCCGATGGACGAGGCCCGTGCCGAACTCTCAGAAGGCTTTGGCTCGGGAGGAGAAACATCGGATCCCGAGCTGCAGGCGGTGCTGAGCGACTCGGTCGGGCTGGCCCTGCTCGTCGTGCTCGATGCGCTGTCACCCGCTGAGCGGCTGGCGTTCGTCCTGCATGACGTGTTCGCCGTGCCGTTCGAGGAGATCGCGCCCATCGTCGGACGTTCAACGGTGGCGACCCGGAAGCTGGCCAGTCGCGCCCGCCGCCGTATCCACGGCGCCGGCCTACCCGATGCCGATCCCTGCCGCCACAGGCCGATCGTCGGTGCCTTCCTCGCCGCCGCACGCAACGGCGACTTCGACGAACTCCTCCGGCTGCTCGACCCTGACGTGGTGCTCCGCGCTGATCCGGCGGCCGTGCGGACAGGCGCGGCCCGCGAGCTGCGAGGCGCGTCGGCGGTGGCCGAAACGTTCTCCGGCCGAGCCCGGGTGGCGTGTGAGGCTCTGGTCGACGGCGCCCCCGGAGCCGTGTGGGCAACGGGCGGACGCCCCCGCGTGGTGTTCGAGTTCACCGTCACCGACGGCCGGATCACCGCGATCGACCTGATCGCCGACCCCGATCGGCTCGCCTCGCTCAACCTGGAGATCCTCGACACCTGACAGCGCGGCGCCGCATGCTCCGGGCGGACCCCCGGAGGCCGAGAAGGCAGCGTTACCGCGGGCCAGGGGCCTGAAGTGGATCGTAGGTCACTGGTCTCGCGGCTAGCGCCGCGCCGTATCGCTAGAAGTTGTGCGGCCCCCAGGCCGCCCGCTCGGCCCCGAACGCCAGTGAAGCCCGCGCCAGCGCGCCGGGGGACAGCTCCGTCACCAGCCCCGCGGCGGCCAGGGTGGTCAGGGACACGCCACCCAGATAGGCCGAGCCCAGCTCGCGGACGGAGAGGGCGATGTCCGGGGCGTCGGCGGTGCGTTCACAGGACGCGCCCTTGGGATCGCCGGACAGCCGCCAGCGGCCGGTGTTCCAGGGACAGAAGTCGTCATGGACGTCGAGGACCACATCCACGGGGGCGCGGTAGGTCCGGGCGGACAGGGCCGGGCCGATGTCCACGGGGCGTACGTACAGTCCGTCGACGACCCCGACCGAGCAGCGCCGGATGTCGGAGACGAGATACTGCCAGGGGTCGTCGACCGGCCGGTTCCCCATACTGATCTTCGAGGTCAGATCGATGCCGAAGAGGTGGTCCCACAGCACGGCGTACGCGGCGGGCTCCAGGGCCTGGAAGTCGTGCAGGGCGACGGTGCCGTTGGGCCCGGCGTCCTCCCAGGACGGCTTGATCCGGTACTGGACGTATCCGAGGACGTCGCCGTCCCGTTCGGCCAGCACACACTGCAGGGGAGAGCCGCCCGCCTGCTCGGCGGGGGTGTCGAGGATCTGGAGCCGGTCCCACCCGGGGAGCCGGGCGATCATGCCCGGACGGCCGGGGACCTGCCGGGCGTAGACCGCCTCGCACGCCGCCATCGCGTCGGCGGGCGGCACCCGCCGCAGCCGGACCCCGTCCGCGCCCGGGGGGAGCGCGAGCCGTACCCGCGCCGTGTCGATCTCCGCCCGCAGCTGACGGCTGGCCACCCCGTATCCGAAGCGGCCGTAGATCGCGGGCTCCGACGCCAGCAGTACGGCGAGCGGGTCGCCCCACGCCCGTATGTCGTCGAGCTGGCGGCGCATCATGGTGCTGAGCAGCCCGCGCCGGCGGTGGGTCGAGGCGACGCTCACCATCGTGATGCCCGCGAAGGGCACGAGATGTCCACCGGGCACGGACATCCGGAAGGGGAACGATCCGGCCGTGCCGACGCACTCGTCCCCGTCCCATACGGCGAGCGAGCGGTCGAAGTCGGTCAGCGAGTGGACCGCTTCCCGGTGCTCAGGAGACCCTGCCGCACCACCGAAGGCCAGTTCGACCGTCCCGTACCACTCGTCCCACTCGGCTGGTCTCAGCACCCGCAGCTCAGTCGTCATGTCTCATCCCTACCAGGGCGTACGGCACGGGGGCGAGTGGGAATGACGCACCCGCCGACCGGGCCCCACCGTCCCGGCAGGCGCGTCCGGGCAGGACTGTTGTCATATGCCATGACTATCAAGCAATACGTCGACAGAGCGACCCGATTTCGAACGCATTGTCACCGGGGTCCCCCTGCACGGAGGGCCGATGGATCGATAGGGTCACACGACAATGGCTCATAGCGGTGGGGTGGATTCGAGCAGGGCCCGGTTGCGGAAGGCGACGCACCGGGTGCGTATCGCGCTGCGCAAATCCGCGGTCGACTACTTCCGCGGCGACGGCTCCGACTGGCTCGCGCTGGCCGGACTGCTGCTGACCGTCCCCGCCTTCACCTGGGGCACGATCGAGAACGCCGAGTGGATCTCGCCCGCCGCCCTCGTCCTGCCGATCGTGGCGGGTGCGCTGCTGCTGCGCCCGGCGAGCCTGCTGGGTCTTTACGCGGCATGTGCCGGCGGTCTGATTGTCGAAACCTTTGTGCTCGGCCCGTACACCGACGGCCCGGCGAGAGTGACCCCCGGGACCGTGCTCGTGGTCGCGGCCTGCGGATTCTTCGGGCTGCTGATCGCCCAGTTCAGGGCGCGCGTCGGCGTACCCTGGCGGCGCGGCGGCACCATGCTCTTCGACCTGCGCGAACGCATCCGCGTCCAGAGCGCCCTGCCCCGCCTCCCCAAGGGCTGGCACCGGGAGATGGCGCTCCGCCCGGCGGGCGGCCAGTCGTTCTCGGGGGACTTCGTCGTCGCGGCCCGCACCAACGGCGGCCGGACCCTCGAAGTCGTCCTCACCGATGTATCCGGCAAGGGCATGGACGCGGCATCGCGCGCCCTGCTGCTGTCCGGCGCCTTCGGTGGCCTGCTCGGCTCGCTGCCGCCCCATGCCTTTCTGCCCGCCGCCAACGGCTATCTGCTCCGGCAGGACTGGGACGAGGGCTTCGCGACCTCGATCCATCTCGTCCTGGACCTGGACTCCGGCGACTACGAACTCCTCTCCGCGGGCCATATACCCGCGCTCCAGCTGAACGCGGGCAGTGGCCGCTGGGAGGAGAAGGACGCCGAGGGACCCCTCCTGGGGATCTACGACGGGGCGCAGTTCGACCCCGTGAAGGGCTCCCTGCGCCCCGGCGATGTGCTGATGCTCTTCACCGACGGCCTGGTGGAGGCGTCCGACCGCGATCTCACCGAGGGCATGGACCGGCTGACGGGCGAGGCCGACCGCTATGTGCCCCTCGGGTTCGCGGGGGCCGCCTGGCATCTGATCGAGGCGGTCGCGAAGGACGTCAACGACGACCGGGCGCTGCTGCTGGTGTGCCGGGACTCCTGAGGTCCCGTTCTCGAGCCGCTGCCGCGTTCCCGAGCCGCTGCCGCGCCCAGAGCCGCCGGTCCGCCGAGCCGCCGGGTCCGCCCGAAGGGCCGGGCGCGGGCTACTCGTCGTCCCCGACCAGCGCCTCCTGGAGCTGCCGGGCCACCGCGTCGATGTCGGTGTCGTCGGAGACCTCGATGTTCACGCTCTCGCCGCGCGCGGTGATCCGGACCTTGACGCCCGTGGGGTTTCCGTACTTCTCCCGGAGGATTCCGGTGAGCCGGATGAACGTGTCCGGGCCCTGGAGAATGCTGATGGTCGTGGTGACCGCGGTGACGCCGACGAGGGCGATCTCCGCCGCGGACGACCTGGTCCCGGGCCGGATGGCGACTCCCTCCGCCACCAGGAGATCGGCCAGTTCGGTCGGTGCTGTCACGGGGATCACGGAGAGCTTCCCTTCAGGGGTACGGGTGGTACGGGTGGCACGGGTGCTGCTGGTCGTACGGGTGGTACGGGCGTACGGGCGGTGGGGGCCGAGAAGTCGGGGAGAGGACGGGTCAGTAGGCGTGGTACGAGCCCCAGATGATGGGGTGCGGGTCGCGGATGTCGTTCTCGTAGTCGGACACCCCGCGCAGCGAGTAGACCTTCCATTCCCTGAGCATCCGCAGTTGCAGTCCGCGCAGCAGGTCCGCGTGGTCCCCGTCCTGGCGGTCGAGCATGCCCGCGACGATCAGGTCCTCGAACGCCTCGGTGAAGGACACGTCGGGCACATCGACGGAGGTGGCGATCACCTGGTCGGCCCCGGAGTGGATGAGCCCCGCGACCAGCCCGATCCCCTCGCCGCCGAGAGCCGACGCGGTGGAGCTGGAACAGCAGGAGAGAATCACCCGGGAGGGCACCGGCAGAAACGGCGTGCCGTCGTCGAGCAGCCCGAACAGCTCACCGGCCTGCACGGATTCGTCGTCGGCGAGCGGCAGGGCCGACCACGCCGGGTCGGAGTCGTGGAACGCGTGGCCACGGTAGAAGAACAGCCCCTGGGCGGAGGCGCCGATCCGGCGCAGCGCCGCCATGAGCGCCTGCTTGGTCCCGGGTGCTTGCTCGGTTCCGGGCGCCGACTTGTTTCCGGGCGCCGACTTGCTTCCGGGTGCGGCCGTGCCCGCGCCCGTCAGCAGCGTGCTCGCGCTCTGCACCACCGATGACGTGGTCCGCTCGCGCAGTGTCCCGTCCGGGTTGTCACAGGCCAGCAGGAACGGTACGGGCGAGGCGGGGCGCCCCGTCCCCCGGGCCGCACGCCGCGACTGGGTGGGCGTGGAGGTCCACATGCGCAGGGTGGCCCGTTCGATCAGCCGGTCGTCGGTGCCGGGGATCATCGCGATCGGCCAGGGGACACAGGTCAGTTCCCGGGGCGCGGCGATGGTGAGCCGCAGCGGATCGTCTCCGGTGGCCTCGCGCAGCGCATCGGCCAGCGGCCGGGGCAGCAGATCGCCCATGGTGCGGGTCATGATCTGTTCCTCCGCCGAGCGCCAGTTCCCCAGATGCTCCAGCGGCTCGTAGAAGTCACCGGGCCCGCGCTTGTACGGGAACAGGCTCCAGGACCTGCGCTCGGACGACTGTGAGAAGCCCGCCAGCGCCAGCAGCACCGGCTTGACCCGGTCGTACCGCCGTAGGTCGTCCATGCCGAACCCGACCGGCTCCCCGTCCCGGGCGACGAACCAGAACAGGAATCCGTCCTCGATGTGCGACGACCAGAACACGCCCTCGGGCAGCGCGTCCTCCAGCGTCCGTGCGGTCCGGCCGCGCGGCTCGTGCTCCGGCAGCAGCTTCAGATAGTGGGGCAGCAGCAGGGACTCGCCCTGGTAGGACACCGGTTCCGGGAAGTGCAGCAGGGTGGAGGCGAAGGCGTCGTTGATCGCCGTGAAGAGTGCCGTGGAGACGGTCACCCCGGCCGCCCCGCTGTTCCCGGCGGCCCCGGCCT
>NZ_JBSGUP010000402.1:0-7460 GCF_053607985.1 Streptomyces sp. NPDC055078 | reverse complement strand
GGATCCTCCCCGGGCGGGAGCCGGCGCCACGGCTGCGGGCCGTCGATCTCAGGCGCGAGTACCCGGTGGGCGGGCGGGATCTCCTCGGGGGGCGCCGCACGGTCAAGGCGGTCTCCGGGGTGAGCTTCGAGGTGGCGGCCGGAGAAACGTTTGGGCTGGTCGGGGAGTCGGGGTGCGGCAAGTCCTCGCTGGGCCGGATGCTCGTGGCGCTGGACCGGCCCGACTCGGGCGAGGTGGAGTTCGACGGTGCGCCGGTGACCCGGATGAGTTCCCGTGAACTCGGACCGCGACGGGCCCGGCTGCAGATGATGTTCCAGGACTCGAACGCCTCCCTCGACCCCCGGATGCGCATCGGTGCGATCCTGCGCGAGCCCCTGGCGATCCAGGGCATCGGCACGCGTGCCGAACGGACGGCCAGGGCCCGCGAACTGCTGCGGGACGTGGGGCTGCCCCCGAGCGTCCTGGAGCGCTACCCCCATGAACTCTCCGGGGGACAGCGCCAGCGGGTGGGGCTGGCCCGCGCGCTCGCCCTGGACCCGAAGGTGCTGGTCGCCGACGAGCCGGTCAGCGCACTGGACGTCTCCGTCCGCTCCCAGGTCCTCAACCTGATGCAACGCGTCCAGCTCGAACGCGATCTGAGCAGTGTGGTGATCTCCCACGACCTCGCGGTCGTGCGGTACCTGGCCGACCGGGTCGGTGTCATGTACCTGGGCAAGCTGGTGGAGACCGGCGCCACCGACGAGGTGTACGGCGCCACCGCGCACCCCTACACCGCGGGGCTGCTCGCGGCGGTCCCCGAGGCGGACCCGGCGGCACCGCGTCCCGAGGCCGGCACGCGGGTACGCGGCGAACTGCCGAGTCCCATCGATCCGCCCAGCGGCTGCCGGTTCCGCACGCGGTGCGCGCTGGCGACCGAGGTGTGCGCGGCGGCTGAGCCCGCACTGACGACGGTCACCGGTACGCATCAGGTCGCCTGCCACCACCCGTTGCGGTCGGGGGCGGGGCTGCCCGGGGAGCTGACGGCACCATGACGCGCTCCTCCCGGCCTCGCCGGGTCTCACAGATCTCACTGATCTCACAGATCTCACAGGTCTCATGGACCTCACGGGTCTCACAGTTTTCCTGGAGAGGGGATGTACGCGCATGACCTGGTACGTGGTCCGACGGCTGGCGATCTCCTTTCTCGTCCTTCTGGGGATCTCCGCGGTGGTCTTCTTCCTCCTGGACCTGGTGTCGGACAACCCGGGCCGTGTCGTCCTGGGCCAGCGCGCCTCACCCGAGGCGGTGGCCGACTTCAACCGGGAACACGGATTCGACCGCCCGGTCGTCGTGCAGTACGCCGGCTATCTGGGCCAGCTCCTCCAGGGCGACCTGGGGAGGTCCTACAAACTGAACGAGAACGTGGGGACGCTGCTGTGGCAGAACTCCGGCCGCAGCGCGATGCTGTCGCTGGCCGGCCTGGTCCTCGCACTGCTGATCGCCGTCCCGCTCGGCATCCTCCAGGCGGTCAGGCGCAACAGCCTCATCGACCGGGCCGCCACGGCGGCCTCGTATGTGCTCTATGCGACACCGTCGTTCCTGCTGGGCCTGATCCTGATCGCCGTCTTCAGCCAGTCCCTGCCGTTCTTCCCGGCCGAGGCGTCCCAGTCGCACTCCCCCTGGGTGGTCCTCACCGATCCACGCGCC
The DNA here is from genome assembly GCF_053607985.1 of Streptomyces sp. NPDC055078. Classification (NCBI taxonomy): domain Bacteria; kingdom Bacillati; phylum Actinomycetota; class Actinomycetes; order Kitasatosporales; family Streptomycetaceae; genus Streptomyces; species Streptomyces sp. NPDC055078. The sequence continues at coordinate 5,774 of NZ_JBSGUP010000402.1, read as the reverse complement.
ATGGCCCTCCCCGTCATCACGCTCGCCATCACCAGCGTCGCGATCTTCTCCCAGTACCAGCGCTCGGCCGCACTGGACCAGCTCGGCCAGGACTACATCCGGGTCGCGCGGGCCAAAGGGCTCCCCGAACGGCTCGTCCTCACCCGCCATCTGCTGCGCAACGCCTGTCTGCCGCTGATCACACTGGTCGGCACGCTCATCCCCACGCTCCTGGCGGGCAATCTGATCGTCGAGTCGCTCTTCAACTACCCCGGTCTGGGCCTGCTGTTCCTGAACAGCCTGCAACGCGAGGACTACCCGGTGCTCCTCGCCTACACCCTCATCGGTGGCGTCCTGACCGTGGCCGGCAACTTCGTCGCCGACATCGCGGTCGCCGCGGCCGACCGCCGAATCGAGCTGGAGAAATGACCTCACGACACAGGGAAGCGGCGTCAGCCACCGAGACGGACACCATGGCGCGTTCCGGGAACGAACCCGACGGGATCACCAGGGCCCGGGTCTCCCCGCGGTCGGTGCTGCGCACGCTGCGGCAGCACCCGCTCGGCCTCGCCGGCGGGCTGCTGCTGGTACTCGTCGTGGGGTTCTGCTTCCTCGGCCCCCTGCTCCACCGCACCAACCAGACCGATGTGGACCTGCTCAACGCGGCCCTGCCCCCCGGCCCCGGGCACCCGCTCGGGACCGATCCCAACGGGTTCGACGTACTCGGCCGGCTGATGGCGGGCGGCAGGGTGTCCTTGCAGATCGGGCTGCTCGCCGCGCTCTTCGCCACCGCCATCGGCACCGTCTACGGCGCGATCGCCGGACTCGCCGGGGGCGTGCTCGACGGATTCCTGATGCGAGTGGTCGACATCCTGCTGTCGGTGCCCTTCCTCTTCTTCGTGCTGATCCTGTCGGCGCGGTTCCACGCGAACGCCGTGTCGCTGAGCCTGGTCATCGGCGGGTTCTCCTGGCTGGTCTCCGCCCGGCTGGTCCGCGGCGAGGTCCTGACCCTGCGGGTGCGGGAGTTCGTCCTGGCCGCGCGGGTGATGGGGGCGTCCCGCCGACGGCTCATCCTCACCCACCTGATCCCGAACGCGCTCGGGGTGATCATCGTCAACATCACCTTCCAGGTCGCCGACGCGATCCTCGTCGTCGCCGCCCTGGGGTTCCTGGGCTTCGGCCTGACGTACCCGACCGCCGACTGGGGCAGTCAGCTCGCCAGCGGCGCCACCTACATCTCCGCCGACCACTGGTGGCTGATCTATCCCGTCGGCGGCTGCATCATCCTCACGGTCCTGGCGCTCAATCTGCTCGCGGACGCGATCGGGCGGCGGGCCGACTGAGCGCCGCCCGGCCTGTCGGGCCCGACGGACAGGACGGCCGGGAATTGTCCTGCTCGCCCAACACCGGTCGGCGCCGGTGCCCCATCCTCGACCCACGCCGAAGCGGCCCCGGCCCGGCCGCCGCCACCCCCTCGCTTCACCCCCTCGCTTCTCCGCCTCTGTCCACCACACTTCGCAGGGAGCCACTCATGACACCTACGCCCGGCAGACCGCGAGGACGCCTCATCGCCGCGCTCATCGCATCGGTCGCCCTGCTCGCCACGGCGTGCACCGGCGGCGGCGGTTCGGCCCAGGACGTCCAGGGCAGCTACCGGACCCTGCCGAAGCAGTCGGGGAAGCCCAAGGACGGCGGGACGGCCACCGTCGCACTGACACCGGGGCTCAGCCCCAACTACATCTATCCCTACCCGCCGGCGTCCGCCAACGGGACCGTCATCGCCCGGGGGCTCATGTGGCGCTCCCTCTACCGCCCCAGCGGGCAGGGCGACCGGATCGCGGACACCGGACTGAGCATGGCGGAGCCCCCCGCGTTCAGCTCCGACCGCAAGACCGTGACCATCAGGATGAAGGACTACCAGTGGTCCAACGGCAGGCCGGTCACCGCCGATGACGTCGTCTTCTCCCTCGCCCTGCTGAAGGCCGCCCTCAAGGAGAGTCCGGCCAACTGGAGCTTCTACACCCCGGGCCAGTTCCCGGACGGCGTCACCGCGAAGGCGACCGCACCGGACACGCTCACCCTCGGACTGGAGACCGCGTACAACCCGTCCTACCTGCTGTCGATGCTGACACTGCTGTACGTGATGCCCTCCGAGGAGTGGAACATCGCCCGCGCCGGGGGGCCGCACCTCGACCACACCGAGCCGGAGAACGCGAAGGCGATCTACACGTACCTCACCGAGCAGTCCGAGTCCCAGTCCACCTTCGCCCGCAACCCGCTCTGGCAGGTGGTCAACGGCCCGTACCGTCTCAAGAGCTTCGACCCCACGACCGGGTCGTTCTCCCTCGTCCCCAACAAGTCCTACAGCGGCCCGGGGGACGCGCGGCTCGACCGGGTCGACTTCAAGTCCTTCACCTCCGCCGCGGCCGTGCTCAACCAGTTCAAGGCCGGCAATCTGACCGTAGGAACGCTGGACTCCAGCTTCATCACCCAGATCGACGCGCTGAAGAAGAAGGGCTACCACATCTACGGCGCCCCGGCGCCCGCGCGGTTCGACCCGCTGGTCCTCAACTTCGAGAACACCACCAACAACTTCGACAAGGTCATCGCCCGTCCGTATGTCCGGCAGGCCCTGCAACACCTGATCGACCAGCAGGGCTATATCAAGAGCCGGGGCGTCTACAACGGCGGTGCCTCCCCGAACCACAGCACCGCGGGCAGCAACTCGCCCTACCCGCCCGAGTTCGGTGACAAGGCGCCCTACCCCTACGACCCGGCCGCCGCCGAGAAGCTCCTCACCGACAACGGCTGGAAGGTGGTGGCCGACGGCTCCACCACCTGCGAACGTCCCGGCACCGGGGCGGGCGAGTGCGGGGCCGGCATTCCGCAGGGGCAGAAGATCGGCTTCACCCTCGCCTCCGCGAACACCCCGGCGTACGTCGGAGCCCGGGACACCGCGTTCGTGTCCGCGGCCAAGAAGCTCGGCATCGAGGTCACGATCGTGACCAAGTCGCTCAACTACCTGTACACCAACTACGGCAACAGCTTCGCTCCCGCCAACAAGAACAAGTGGGCGGCCCAGGACTACGGGCCGCTGTACCTGGCGGCCGGGTACCCGAGCAGCAACACGGTGTTCAACACGGGAGGCAGCTTCAACCTGGGCGGCTACCGGAACACCGAGATGGACAAGCTGATCAACGCCTCGACCTTCGGCGCGGACCCCAAGGTCCTCTCGGCCGAGACGACCCGGCTGTCCAAGGACCTGCCGGTGCTCTTCTTCCCGACCCCGCACACCCTGGTCGTGTGGAAGAACACCCTCTCCGGCCCACCGTCGTCGTTCAACGCGCTGCTCAGCTATCTGTACACACCGGAACTGTGGTACTTCCGCGACTAGGGCGTGTTTCGTCCTGAGAGGTGGCAGATGCCATGAACACGTCCGCGGACGCGTTCGCCCGGCCGCTCGGCCGGATCGCCGGCCCGGCGGATGCCGGGGTGCTGCGGGAGCTGATCGGCGACGCACGGGTGGTGGCCCTCGGCGAGGGCGCGCACAACATCACGGAGTTCTACGGGCTCAGGGACCGGCTGTTCCGGCTCCTCGTCGAGGAGTTCGGGTTCACGGGCCTGGTGCTGGAGTCCGGTTTCGCCGAGGGGCTGGCCGTCGACGCATGGGTCCACGGCGGCCCGGGACGGGTCGAGACGATCGCCCGTGACGGCATCACCTACCGGTTCGGCGAGTGCGAGCCGATGTGGCGGCAACTGCGCTGGATGCGTCGCCGCAACTCGGGGAGTGCGGCGAAGGTCGCCTTCTACGGGATGGACCTGCCCGGTTCGTCCACCTCCCCCGGACCGGCGGTCCGCGCCTGCCTCGACCGGCTGCCGCCGCTCCCGGGTGACGGGGAACTGCTGCGGCTGAGCGATCTGGGCGGCCGGTCGGAGGCGGCGGTCCGGTACGCGGCGATGTCCGCCCCCGACCGCGCCCGGCTGCTCGACGGGCTCCGCGGGCTGGCGGAGCGCGCGCTCCGGGCCGGCCACGAGAAAGGCGACGACAGCCAGCACCGGGAGGATGCCGCGGTCGCGCGCTGGGGCGCGGCCTCGCTCCGGGCCTTCGCCGCGGAGGCCGAGGGGGGCGGTGACTCCCCCGCGGGAGGGTCCCCGGCGGAGCCGTACCCGCGTGAGGAGTTCATGGCGCGGAGCGTGGAGTGGATCCTCCGGCGGGAGCGGCGCGTCGTGGTGAGCGCCCACAACGCGCACGTACGCCGGTCGCCGTTCCACGGCCGGCCGACGCTGGGGAGTCTGCTCGACTCCGCGCTGGGGTCGGACCTGGCCGTCATCGGGATGACCTACGGGTCCGGTCCGGAGGTCCGGTTCAGCCGGCGCTCCCCGCGTCCGTTCGACTGCGAGGTCACCCTCGGGGCCCGGACCCTGACGCCGGAGTGCGTCGAGTCGCGGCTGGACCGCCTCGGCCCGCCGATGGCCGTCGTCGATCCGCGCCGCGCGCCGGACGGGTTCTTCGACGGTGTCGAGGGCACGCTCGCCGCCGGCGGGCTCGACCCCGTCGACGACTTCCCCGCCGCCTACGACGCGCTGCTCCATGTCCGGCGGGTCACCCGGGTCCCCGGGGCGTTCGAGCGGCTCCGCGCGGAGTTCGAGGCGGCTGCGCGACCGGACCCGGCGGCACATCCCGATACAGAGGCAGCACAGTCCGTACGTCCCGGGGACCCCGGTGGTCCCGGGGGCGCCGAGGAGTGGGAGTCACCGTGAACGCCACCACCCCGCCGTATCCGCCCGCCCGTACCGTCGGGGTCTTCGAGGACGTCGCGGGCGTCCGGGTGCCGGACCCGTACCGGTGGCTGGAGCCGGAGACCGGCGAGGTGCGGCGGTGGCAGCGCCGGCAAGCGGAGATCGCCACCGCCGTCTGCTACGACGGGCAGGACCCGGCGGCCGTCCGGAAGCTGATCGAGACGTACGACCGAGGGTCCCGTCCGGCTCTGCCGGGGTACGCGGCGGGCCGCTGGTACCGCGCCGTCACCGGGCCGGACGGGGTCGCTCCCACGGTGGTCGTCGCCGACCGGCCGTTCGGCGCGGGACGGACGGTGGTCGATCTGGCCGCGTTCGGCAGCGCGCGGAACCCGGCGGTCCTGTCCTGGCTGGTGCCGTCGCCGGACGGCCGCGTGCTGGCCCTGGGTGTCTGCACCGACGGCAGTGAGCACAACACCATCCGGCTGATCGAGGTGGAGTCGGGGCGGGTGCTCGACGGCGTGCCGCGGCAGGTCCTGCACAGCGCGTGGGCCGGTGGGGTCTCGTGGCTGCCCGACAGCAGCGGTTTCTACTTCCTCGCGCTCACCGGCTCACCGAGGGAGTTCCGGCAGGCGGTGTTCCGCCACCGGCTCGCCCTCCCGTCCCGGGACGGGGGTGGTGCGGGCACCACTGAGGTGGAACCGATTCCGGTCGGCGAGGGCTCCCGGGAGTACACGCTCGTCCAGCTCTCGCCGGACGGCCGGTGGGCTGTCGCGAGCCACCGGGTGGGCAGTCCCGTCCCGGTCGCGGTGCGCGACCTGTCGCGGCCCGGCAGCGCCTGGCGCCCCTTCGTCACCGAGTGCGCCGGGACGGTCGCCGGTCACATCGTCGGCGACCACTACATCGCGGTGACCGATGTCGCGGCTCCCCGTGGGCGGGTGGTCGCCCTCCCGCTCGACTCGGGCGATCCCGGCGACCCGGCGGGGTGGACCGAGCTGGTGCCGGAGGGTGGGACGGTGCTGCGGTCCCTCACCCCGGTCGGTGACCACCTGTACCTC
>NZ_JBSGUP010000401.1:0-7495 GCF_053607985.1 Streptomyces sp. NPDC055078 | reverse complement strand
CACCGAGCCCACCACATAGATGAGCAGGGATATCTGGACCAGCAGCTTCTTGCTGAAGAGGTCCGCCAGCTTGCCCCACAGTGGGGTGGTCGCGGTCATCGACAGCAGTGCCGCCGTGACCACCCAGGTGTAGGCGCTCTGTCCGCCGCCGAGATCATTGATGATCTGGGGCAGGGCGTTGGTGACGATCGTGGACGACAGGATGGCGACGAACATCCCGATCAGCAGCCCGGACAGCGCCTCCACGATCTGGCGGTGCGTCATCGGCGCGCTGTCGCCCGGTACTTCCGGCCCGGGGTGGCCGCCCCGCACACCGGCCGGTGAGGTCGTAGCCATAGAGATCCTTTTCTTACGCATCGTTCCGCGGGTGTACGGGGGTACGGGACGCGTGCAGTACGGGGGTATGGGGGTGGCGGGACCCGTCCGGGCCGTGGGAGCCGTGGGGGCGGTGCGGGTCGGGTGAGCTGTGCGGGTCTGGAGAACCGCACGGGTCTGGAGGGCTGTGCGGGTCGACGGAGTCGTCCGGGCCGGAGGTGCCGTGCGGGTCGGCTGAGTCGCCCGGGTCGGGTGAGAGCCCCCGGGCGGCGAGGAGTCCCCGGCCGTCTCCGAAGGAGTCCCGCAGCCGGGCGAGCATCGCGATCAGCGCGGCGATCTCGTCGTCGGACCAGTCCCCCAGGCTGTGGGCGAACAGTCCGGCCGTCCGCTGATGCAGCTCATCGAGCATGTCCCGGCCCGCGGCGGTCAGCCGCAGAATGCGGGAGCGCCCGTCGCGGGGGTCGGGGGCGCGTTCGATCCAGCCGCGCTCGGCGCCATGGGCCACATGCCTGCTGGTCACCGACATGTCGACGGCGAGCAGCTCGGCGACCCGGCTCATCCGCATCTCACCGTGGCGCTCCAGGACGGAGAGCACGGCGGCGGCGCCGGATGGGCACTCGACGGGCAGCATCCGCAGCAGGCCGCGCCGTACGGCGCCGATTCCGCTGAGCTGGCGGGCCAGCTCCGCGTACTGGCTCTGTGCGGTCACGGTCGAACCCCTCCCCTGCATCTTATTGCTTAGGGCAACCATATAATTCGTTGGTTGCTACAGGCAATCGAAGAGAGGGGTTGCGGCAGTAAAGGAACTCCAAAGATTTCCCCCAGGGGCGTCCGCCCGCCGGTCGGGAAGGTGATCCGCCCGGGGTTGGGTCGTACCCCGGCGTTCGCTAGGGTCGTGCCCCATGGCACACAACCCGCATGCTCCCCAAGGCCAGGGCCCCGAGGGCAACCACGACCCCGCGGGCAGCACCCAGATGTTCCGCGCGTACGTCGACGAGGGCGCTCCGCAGGGCAGCCGCCGCCAGGCCGCGCCCGCACGATCCGGCCCGAAGGTCGGTCTGATCGCCGGTGTCGTCGCTGCGGTCGCGATCCTCGGCGCGGTGGCCTGGCTGGCGCTCGGCTAGGCGTACCGCCTTGTCACGCGCCACCGCCTGGTGACGCGTACCGCCTTGTCACGCGCCACTGCCGGGTGACGTGTACCGCCTGGTGACGTGTGCCGCCTTGCGGCACGTACCGCCTTGTGAGGGTCGTCGGCGGCCCGCTCTTTCCAGACCGCGGCGGGCCCCGGGGGCTTCGGGGCGGACGGCCGGGTGCCGGGTGGGGTTGATGTGCCGGGGGCTGCCGGTGTTCCCGGGGGGTTCGGCGCGCGTCCGGGAGCGCCGGGCGGGCGCTGCCGCTCGGGCTCATGGGGCCACCCGCGCCCGGGGCGTATAACCGTCGCTGTCCGGACGACCTCCGCAGGTGGCCGGCGCTCCACCGAGGCAGAGCGCCAGCGCCGTACGAGCTATCGCCTGACGTCGTCGCATCGCGACAGCGCGGCTGGCACACCGTCAAGAAGGGACCCTCGGTGGGGCACCCGCGCGGATCCGTCCGAGGAACGGATCAAGCCTGAGGCCGGATCAAGCCTGAGGCCGGATCAAGCCTGAGGTCGGATCGAGTCCGAGGCCGGATCCGCCGAAGACCGGATCGATCCGGATCAGTCCGGGACCAGTCGGGGATCAGTCCGAGATCAGACCCTCACGCAGCTGCGCGAGCGTCCGCGTCAGCAGCCGGGAGACATGCATCTGTGAGATGCCGACCTCCTCGCCGATCTGCGACTGCGTCATGTTCGCGAAGAACCGCAGCATGATGATCTGCCGCTCCCTGGGCGGGAGTTTGGCCAGCAGCGGCTTGAGGGACTCGCGGTACTCCACGCCCTCCAGCGCCGAGTCCTCGTACCCCAGCCGGTCCGCGAGCGAGCCCTCGCCGCCGTCGTCCTCAAGGGACGGGGAGTCCAGCGAGGAGGCGGTGTACGCGTTGCCGACGGCGAGGCCGTCGACGACATCCTCCTCCGACACCCCGAGCACCGCGGCCAGTTCGGGCACGGTCGGGGAGCGGTCCAGGCGCTGGGCCAGCTCGTCGCTCGCCTTGGTGAGCGCGAGCCGCAGCTCCTGGAGCCGGCGCGGGACGCGCACCGACCACGAGGTGTCGCGGAAGAAGCGCTTGATCTCGCCCACGACGGTGGGCATCGCGAACGTCGGGAACTCCACCCCCCGTTCGCAGTCGAAGCGGTCGATCGCCTTGATCAGGCCGATGGTGCCGACCTGGACGATGTCCTCCATCGGTTCGTTACGGCTGCGGAACCGGGCCGCCGCGTACCGGACGAGAGGCAGATTCAGCTCGATCAGGGTGTCGCGCACATAGGTGCGCTCCGGGCTGTCGACAGGCCCGTCCGTGCTCGCCGCGTCCAGTGCGCGGAGCCGCAGGAAGAGTGAACGGGAGAGCGTACGGGTGTCGATGGCCTCCGAGCTGTCAGGCGTGACAGGTGCGGGAGCGCTCTTTGTGAGCGTGAGCACCTTCGAGCTGCCCTGTTCTGCGGACATGCCACCCCCTTGAGGTCGCGGACGGTCGCGGTGGCCGCGACCAACGGAGGAACGCAGCCTGCACCTGAAATACCGGCGGCGGGGCTGCGGCAAACGCGTCTCCCGCAGAATGTCACATGTCGGCAACGCGTCGAAGAGATTTGTCGACATGATCCGGGTGAATCCCCGCAGGAAGCACGGGGTGCGGGGGAGTTGGTGCCGTCGAAATTGCTCCGTACGGGGTCTACCCGTTCCGACTACGCCTCGATCCTGTTTGCGGATCGCAACCGAGCGAAGCTTCTGGCCAGGAGCCTTGACACATGCATCTGGGATACTCCCAGTTCCTGGCTGATCTGCGACTGCGTCAGATTGCTGTAGTAGCGCAGCATCAGGATGCGCTGCTCGCGCTCGGGCAGCTGTACGAGGAGATGCCGTACGAGATCGCGGTGCTCGACGCCCGCCAGCGCCGGGTCCTCATAGCCGAGCCGGTCGAGCAGGCCCGGCAGCCCGTCGCCCTCCTGGGCCGCCTCCAGTGAGGTCGCGTGGTACGAGCGCCCGGCCTCGATACAGGCGAGCACCTCGTCCTCGCCGATCTTCAGCCGCTCGGCGATCTCGGCGGTCGTCGGGATACGGCCATGGGCCGTCGTCAGATCCTCCGTGGCGCCGTTCACCTGAACCCACAGCTCGTGCAACCGCCGGGGGACGTGGACGGTCCGTACGTTGTCACGGAAGTATCGTTTGATCTCGCCCACGACGGTGGGCATCGCGAACGTCGGGAACTGCACCCCCCGGTCCGGATCGAAGCGGTCGATCGCGTTGATCAGCCCGATCGTGCCGACCTGGACGACGTCCTCCATCGGTTCGTTACGGCTGCGGAACCGGGCCGCCGCGTACCGGACGAGCGGCAGATTCGCCTCGATCAGCGCCCCGCGTACCCGTGAGTGCTCCGTGGTCCCGGGCTCCAGGTTCTTCAGCTCGCCGAAGAGGACCTGGGTGAGCGCCCGGGTGTCGGCGCCCCGGCTCTGGGTGCGGGCGGCGGACGGGTCCGTCGACGGCGTCTCCGTCACGATCGTGTCCGTCGTGTCCGTCGTGTCCGTCGTGCCCGTGCCCGTGGGCGTCGGCGTGGGCGGGGACGTGGGCGTGGTCGGACCGTTGCCTGCGCTCGGACCTCTGCCCGTGCCTGTACCCGTGCCTGTACCCGTGCCCGTGCCTGTATCCGTATTCGGGGCCGGGTCCGTCAACGCGGGCGGGCTCATGGCCGTGCCCAGGCTCGTGGCGGCGGGTGGGTCGTCCGGACTCTCGTTCTGGGGCGGCGCCTGAGGCGCGGTACTGGCCGGCACGGTTACGCCACCCCTTCGCGGTCAACTACGGTCAACTCATCCGTCAAAAGCGGTCATAGCATCACAAGACATGTCCACTGTGTGCAAGCACCAGATAACGTCGTGTTGAGGGCAGACCGGTTCTAAACCTGGCAAAGCCCCTCGCCGTAGGAGCGAGGGGCCGTACAAAACGCGGGGCGGGGCGGGATCCGGCCGGGGAACGGATCGGGAGGGCGGCTCAGAACTCGTAGTCGGCGATCACCCAGGTGGCGAACTCCCGCCACTGTGCGGCGGCGGCCTGATGGGCCGGATGCTCTATGTAGCGCGTCAGCGCACCACGGTCGGCGACGGCCGAGTTGATCGCGAAGTCATAGGCGATCGGCCGCTCGGTGATGTTCCACGCGCACTCCCAGGACTCCAGCTCGGGCACCAGTGCGCCCAGTTCCTGGAACGCCTTCACCCCGGCGGCCACACGCGGTTCGTCGCGCGCGACGCCGTCATTGAGCTTGAAGAGGACCAGATGGCGGATCAAGGGGCACTCCTGGGGGTTGCTGCTGCGGGCTCCGGTCGGCAGGGTGCGGCGGGCTGCCCCGCCGACTGTCCGGTCGGACCGCGCTGCTTGCGCAACGCGCCCAAGGGACAGTCCTCAGTTGACCAGCTCGGTCATGAACTCCCCGACGCTCTTCGCCGCGTCCGATATGCCCTCGAAGCCTATCTGGACCAGATCCGCCGCCCTGTCCGGGGAGGTGATGATCGTGTACAGCACAAAGACAACGACAACATAGAGAGCGATCTTCCTCGTTTGCGCCATCAGTCCCGTGCCTCCCCGGCGATCTCCTGAGTCCTGCTGCTCTCTGATCCCTCGATGATCGTGGAGAGTCGCGGAAGTCTAACCGAGCCTTTATGGACCAAGGGCCCTGAGATCAGGGCCCTTCGCCGTGCCCGCCGGGGCCCGCGACGCAGCACGATGAGGGTGACCCGTACGGACCCGGCAGGAATCCGGCGGGTCAGAGGGACCGGTCCCGCACTGCGGGGCCCACCGCCGCGGTCTTCCCCGTTCCGCGGCACCGGGCCTGCCGGACCGGCCCCCACCGGGGGAGGCGGCCGACCCCCGCGCCGCCTCCCCCGACCATGCGCGAGCCTCTCGGCGTCCGGCCTCCCGGCGTCCGCGTCAGGTCCCGCACGCAGAACACCCCCTGAACGCGATTCCGCGGTTCAGGGGGTGTTGGAAGCGGTAGCGGAGGGATTTGAACCCTCGGTGACTTGCGCCACACTCGCTTTCGAGGTCTGTTCCCGCTGGTCAGCGTGTGTTCGCAGGCGTTCAAACCTGTACGCGAGGCGGGGCCCGGAGCGCTGCGCGTACGCCGGTGAACGGGTCTGTACGGCTATGAATGAGACGGAAACTGAGACGGCCCATCAGGCATCCACGGCGGGTGTCCGGTCGATGAACCCATGGTCGGCGGGCCGGGTCGCCCGTTGTGCCAGCCACCCGGATACGCGCGGCCCACCGTTCACAGCCATTCCTTGACGGACGGTCCGGACGTGATCGAACCCGTGTCGTAGGTAGAAGTCCTGAAGCCCCTCGTTGGTTGTCCATGCGTCCAGTCGGAGCCACTTTGCCCCGCCGAGGTACGCCCGGTCGCCCGCCCAATCGAGTAGGCGACCGCCGAGGTCCTGCCCTGCGTGTGTACGGGCCACGGTCAGTTTGTTCACGAAGATTGAGGGCTCTGTCAGCTCTGCGTCGGTCCACAGGCCCTCTTCCGCTTCGGGAGTGAGGGTGATCGTTGCGACACTGGCCCCTCCGTCGCGGACCATGAAGACCGTACCGGCCTCGATCGTGGCGAGCAGACGGTCAGGGGGGTAGGGACGGCTCCACTGGTCGGACCCGAGCGTCCGAATCCATGCTGCCGCTTCTTCGCGGAAGGCGAGCAGTGCTCGAAGGTCGCTGGGGCGCGCGACCTCGACTATCACTGAGGCTCGCTCTCGGGGCGCGCGGACAGATCGCCAATCTCGTAGTTCATGTGGTTCAGATCTCCCCGGAGCGTGGTGATCGTGCAACGGATGGGCCGGTCGGTTGAGTAGCCCGTGCGTGTCCATAGCAAGACGGGAATGCCTGCTCCGACTTCCAAGAGCCGGGCCTCTTCTGGGGTGGGCATGCGAGTGGCGATCTCATCGAAGTACCCGATCTGTTCGATGCCGAGCCCTGCGAGGTAGCGCGTTGTCCCCTCTGCGATGTCGCCCGGTTCTGTGAGCCGAGGCCCCTTCTCAATGAGCCAATCCGGATAGTAGGTCGCCTGCGTCGACCAGGGCACATCATCCACATACCGGTGGCAGAAGCGGAGAACCGTGGTCGACCCGACGTCGACGCTCAGGCGCTCTGCGGTGTACGTCGGCGCCGGTGTCAGCTCTACCCGGAAGGTCTGGCGTGGGCGTCGGCCGGCGTTCGTGACGTCCGTGCTGTACGCGTCGCCGTTCTGGGGGAAGGTCAGGTTCTCGAAGCGTGAGGCATTGAGTTTGAACACCTCATGCGAGGCGACCAAGTAGCCACGACCTTGGCCGGGCACGATCAGCCCCTCCGCGACGAGCACGTTTAGCCCATTCCGGACTGTGTTCCGAGCGGCGTTGAACCGTTCGCCCAGCACCCGCTCTGAGGGCAGCTTGCTGCCCGGCGGGTGCTTCCCATCTGCGATCTCCGCGCGGATTTCGTCGGCGACCTGTCGGTACAGCGGCTTAGAGGTCATAGGGCCATCATGCCCCACTTGCTCAACTGGTTCATACATCTTCCCGCGAAGCACTTGACGAGCCTGGCTCAGTACTGCTCAACTTGAGTCGTGCAACTGGTTCAAACAAGTTGATCCAGTCGAACCGGTCGCACAACTGTGCCCGGAGGGCTCTCGAAAGGGGGTCTGAAGGAAGCGATCGTTCTTTGACAATTCAACAGAGTGTCTTGATTGACGGGGGTGAACCCCGTTCCCGTGACGGCCGGGTGAGGTCCGTCGACGGCCGCTGTTGTGGTCGTTCTGCTGGCGTCGAGCAGTGCGAATGACGCTCCGAGATTCGAGGCTCGGGACCGGTGGCCGTGGCAACGGCGCTGGTGAAGCCCTCGGGACCCTTCAACTCTGATGGGGAGATCTTCATGTTCCGTCGACATACCGAGGGCGCTGCCGGTGCTGACCGGCACGGCGGCTATGCCCCTCGCGTCATCGCACGACCCGCCGTGTGAGTCGGCCTGGGCCTGATGGTCCGGTGCGCTCGTGCGGTTCAGCTCTTCCGCGCCGCTCACGGCGGTGCGGCTGGTTG
>NZ_JBSGUP010000400.1:0-7534 GCF_053607985.1 Streptomyces sp. NPDC055078 | reverse complement strand
CGCCTATCTGCGCTATGTCGCCGGGCGGCTCGGCGGCGCGGCCGTCTCGCTCATCGCCGTACTCGTCACCAGCTTCTTCCTGTTCCGGATCATCCCCGGCGACCCGGTGACGGCCATGACCCGGGGCGTACCGACGTCCGCCGACCAACTGGCCACCCTGCGGCGGCAGTTCGGTCTCGACCAGCCGATGTGGCAGCAGTTCACGGACTACTGCGGCAAGGCGCTGACGGGCGATCTGGGGATGTCGTACCAGTTCCGCGCCCCGGTCGGCGAGCTGATCGCGCAGAAGGTGCCCGCGACGCTGCTGCTGACCGGAGTCGCCGTGGTGGTGTACTCGGCGATCGGGCTCTGGCTGGGCACCCGCTCCGCCTGGCGGCACGGCAGCCTCGGCGACCGGGTCAGCACCGGGGTGGCGCTCACCCTGTGGTCGGTGCCGTCGTTCTGGCTCGGCCTGCTGCTGATCATCACCTTCTCGGTGGGCATGGGTCCCGTGCCCGGTCTGTTCCCGACCGGTGGCATGGAGTCCGGCGACGAGACCGGTCTCGCGTACGTCGCCGATGTGGCGCACCATATGGTGCTGCCGGTCGTGACCCTCGTCGCGGTGGGGTACGCGCAGACGCTGCTGGTGATGCGCTCGTCGCTGCTGGACGAGATGGGCTCGGACTATCTGACGACCGCGCGGGCCAAGGGCCTGAAGGACTCGGCCGTACGACGGCGGCACGCCGTGCCCAACGCGCTGCTGCCGACGGTGACGATGGTCTTCATCAATCTGGGCCATGTGGCCGCCGGGTCGATCCTGGTGGAGACGGTGTTCTCCTGGCCGGGGCTCGGGGGGCTGTTCTACCAGGCGCTGAGCGTGCCCGACCTGCCACTCGTCCAGGGGCTCTTCGTCGTCTTCGCCGGGGCGATGATCGTGATGAATCTGCTCGCCGATCTGCTGTATCCGCTGCTCGATCCCCGGGTGGGCCGATGACGACCTCACTGTCCTGGGTACGCCGATGACGACCTCACTGTCCTGGGTACGCCGACGCCACTCCGTGGCCCGCTTCTGGCGTGCGTACCGTACGCACCGGGCGGGGCTCGCCGGACTCGGCGCGCTCATCGTGATCGCCGTGGTCGCGCTCGCCGCGCCGCTGCTCGTCGGCGGTGAGGTGCAGAGTGTGACGGAGGCTCCGGGCGGGCCGCTGGAGTCGCCGAGCGGTGAGTTCCCGCTGGGGACCGACCAGTTCGGGCGCTCGCTGCTGGGGCTGCTCGTGTGGGGGGCGCGGATCTCGCTGACGGTGGGGCTGCTGGCCGCCGCGCTGTCGGTGGCGATCGGGACCCTCGTCGGGGTGGTCGCCGGGCACTACGGCGGCTGGTTCTCGACCGTGCTGATGCGGATCACCGACTGGTTTCTGGTGATGCCCGCGCTGGTGCTGGCGATCGTGCTGGCGACGGTGATGTCCCGGAACATCTGGACCGTGGTGATCGCCATCGGGGTGACCAGCTGGCCGACGACGGCCCGGCTGGTGCGCGCGCAGACGATCGCGGTCGAGTCCCGCCCGTACATCGAACGCGCGAAGGCCCTCGGCGGCGGCCATGGACACATCATGAACCGCCATGTACTGCCGAATGTGATGCCGCTGGTGCTCGCGCAGACGACCCTCGGGATCTCCGCGGCGATCCTGACCGAGGCGACGCTCGCCTTTCTGGGCCTGGGCGACCCGACGGTCGTGTCCTGGGGCGGGATGCTCCAGGACGCCCGGGAGGCGGGGGCGGTCTCGGCAGGCCACTGGTGGTATCTCGCGCCGCCCGGGGTGGCGATCGCGCTGGTGGCGCTCGCGTTCACCCTGTGCGGGCGGGCGATCGAGACGGTGCTCAACCCTCGGCTGGGGGTGATCTGACGGTGCTGGAACTGCGGGATCTACGGGTGACCTACGGCTCGGGGGCGCGGGCCGTCCCGGCCGTACGGGGTGTCGATCTGAGCGTGGCCGCCGGACAGAAACTGGGCATCGCCGGGGAGTCGGGGTGCGGCAAGTCGACGCTGGCCCTCGCGCTGCTGCGGCTGCTCCCCGCGAGCGCGCGCATCGGCGGCGAGGTGCTGTTCGACGGCGAGGATGTGCTCACCATGCGGTGGGGCAGGCTGCGGGCGGTGCGCTGGGCGGGGGCGTCGATCGTCTTCCAGGGCGCGATGCACTCCCTGAACGCGGTGCACCGCATCGGCGACCAGATCGCCGAGCCGATCCTGCTCCATCGGCGGACCACCCCGGCCGCCGCGCGGCGGCGGGTCGGCGAACTGCTGCGGCAGGTGGGACTGCCGGCCGGGCGCGCGGACGCCTATCCGCACGAGCTGTCCGGCGGGCAGCGCCAGCGGGTGATGATCGCCATGGCGCTGGCCTGCGATCCCCGGCTGATCGTGGCGGACGAGCCGACGACCGCGCTGGATGTGATGATCCAGGCGCAGATCCTGCGGCTGATCGGGGAACTGGTCGCCGAGCAGGACATCGCCCTGGTGATGATCAGCCACGATCTGGCGGTCCTCGCGGACACCTGCGACCGGCTGGCGGTGATGTACGCGGGCCGGGTGGTGGAGGAGGGCCCGGCCCGCGCGGTGTACGACGCGGCCCGGCACCCGTACGGCCAGGCCCTGTCCGCCGCCTTCCCGCGCATCGGCGACCCCTCGTCCCGCCGCGCCCCGCGCGGACTCCCCGGCGATCCGCCGGACCCTTCGGCGCTGCCCCCCGGCTGCCCGTTCCATCCGCGCTGCGCGGTGGCGCTGGAGCTGTGCTCGGCGGAGGACCAGGAGCTGAGGGGGGACGAAGGGCACCGGGCGGCCTGCGTCCGGGTGAGCGCGGGGGGTGGTCCTTGACCGTGGGAGCCGTGAGGTCCGCCGGGCGGGTGCCGGCCGCCGACACCGTCGGGCCCACCGGCGGACAGCCGTGGCCCGGGGCACCCCGCATCACCACCGGGAGACCGACAGGGCCCGGGAGGCGGGACCGCCGTGTGGCGGCCTGGGCCCCCGGTCCCTCGTCGGCGCACGGCTGTGGCCTCGGCGCGATGCCGGTGCCGCGGGACGCCGGACCTGACCGGCCCGCCACGGGCATCACCCTCACCACCGAGAGGCAGCGCAGCCATGACCCAGGAGATCATCGGGACCACCGCTCCCCTGCTCTCGGCCACCGGGCTGCACATCACCTTCCCCGGGCGGCGCGGCGGGCCGCCCGCACGGGCCGTGGACGGGGTGGATCTCGACATCGGCACGGGTGAGATCGTGGCGCTGGTGGGCGAGTCCGGCTGTGGCAAGACGACGCTCGCGCGCTCGCTGCTCGGTCTGGTGCCGCCGACCTCGGGCCGGATCACCTTCGGCGGCCGGCCCCTCGCCACCACCGAGCGCGCCCTCAAGGCGTACCGCCGGCGGGTCCAGCTGGTGCTCCAGGACCCCAGCGGTTCGCTCAACCCCCGGCACACGGTGTACGACGCCGTCGCGGAGGGCTTGCGGATCCACCGGTACGGCGGGGACGAGCGCGCTGCGGTCTCCGGTGCGCTCGCGCGGGCGGGGCTACGGCCGCCCGAGCGGTTCATCCTGCGGTATCCGCATGAGCTGTCGGGTGGTCAGCGGCAGCGGGTCGTGATCGCCGGGGCGCTGGTCCTGGAGCCCGAACTGATCGTCGCGGACGAGCCGGTGGCGTCGCTGGACGCGTCCGTACGCGGTGAGATCCTGGCGCTGCTGCTGCGGCTGCGGGACGAACTGGGCCTCTCCGCACTGGTGGTGACGCACGATCTGGGCCTCGCGTGGAACATCGCGGACCGGGTCGCGGTGATGTATCTGGGGCGGATCGTGGAGTGCGGCCCGGTGGAGGAGGTCCTGACCTCGCCCCGGCACCCGTACACCCGCGCCCTGTTGTCGGTACTGCCCGAGTCGGATGGCCCCGCCGTGGTACTGACGGGCGAGCCGCCCGACCCGTCCCGTATTCCCGGCGGCTGCCGCTTCCACGCCCGGTGTCAGGTGCTGGCATCGGGAGAGGCGGAGCGAGCGGGCGTGGCGGAGAGCTGCCGGGGGCGGACGCTGGAGGTGCTGAGCGGGGAAGGGGTGGCGTGCCACTGGGCGTCCGCGTCCGTGCTCCAGCCCCGGCAGGTCTGACGCTGGTTGCTCTGGCCCGCCGACCGTGGACGGACACATCCAGCCTGCCCGGCGACCTTACGGACCCGGGTGCGCATAGTCAGCCCGTTGGGGGTCCCCCCGGACGAAGTCTGGGGGAGATTGAGGACACCCCCGCAGGGGTGCGCGACAGCCAACGGCGCAGCAGGTCGCCGGGGCTCCGCCCCAGACCCAGCGCCTCAAACGCCGGCGAGGCTGATTTTGCCTGCCCAGGTGCGCAAGTGTCCCTGCGGGGCTGGGATGTGCTGGCACTTTCAGCCCGTCCGGCGATTGAGGACACCCCGGCAGGGGTGCGCGTCAGCCGACGGCGCGGCAGGTTCCGGCTCAGGCGGGCTACTCCGCCGTCAGCTCACGGCACTTCTTGACGTCCTCGGCCATCTGCACCAGCAGCGCGTCGACCGACTCGAACTTCGCCATGCCCCGGATGTACGCGAGGAAGTCCACGGCGACGTGCAGCCCGTACAGATCGAGGCCGACCCGGTCGATCGCGTACGCCTCGACGGTCCGCTCGGTGGCGTCGAACTGCAGGTTGGTGCCCACGGAGATCGCCGCGGGCATCCGCTCGCCGTCCGCCGTCAGCCAGCCCGCGTACACCCCGTCGGCCGGGATCGCGGTGTGCGGCAGCGTCTCCAGGTTCGCGGTCGGGAAGCCCAGCTCACGGCCCCGCTGCGCGCCCCGGACGACGACGCCCTCGACGCGGTGCGGACGGCCGAGGATCTCGTGCGCGCCCTCGACATCGCCCGAGGCGACGAGTCGGCGGGTCAGGGTGGAGGAGAAGGGTTCGCCGCCGCCCGCCTCGCCGGTGACCACGAGGTCGATGACCTCGACCTCGTAGTCGTAGGTCGCGCCCAGCTCCGCGAGGTAGGCCACATCGCCGGCGGCCCGGTGGCCGAAGCGGAAGTTCGGGCCCTCCACCACCAGGCGGGCGTGCAGCTTGTCGACGAGCACCTTGACGATGAAATCCGCCGGGGACAGCTTCGAGAACTCGGCGGTGAACGGCAGGATGAGCACCGCGTCGACCCCGAGGTCGGCCATGAGCCCGGCCCGCCGGTGGTGCGGCGCCAGCAGCGGGGGGTGGCTGCCGGGGCGGACGACCTCGCTCGGGTGCGGGTCGAAGGTGACGACGACGGACGGCACCGACAGCTCACGCGCCCGCTCCACCGCCCGGCCGATGATCAGCTGGTGCCCTCGGTGCACCCCGTCGTAGGAGCCGATGGTGACGACGCTGCGCCCCCAGTCCTGGGGGATGTCCTCCAAGCCACGCCAGCGCTGCACTGTGACCGCTCCTCGCCCGAACCCGTGTACTGCCGATGTCATCGAATGCCGATTACGCAGGTCTAAGACTGCCATGTCCCCGCCCGTCGGTTCGCATCGGCTTCCGGCGGGGGGACGCCCTCCCCGCGCCGGAGGACCGGATCGAACCGGGCCCCCCACGCGCGGGCGGGGCCGCGAGCAGGCCCGCGACGAGCGCGGACGCGGGCCGGGACCTCCCGGGCGGGCGCCGCTCCCCGTGTCGTACCGTCCCCGGGCGACCAGGGCCGTACCGGCCCCGTTGGTGATATGTCCCACAGCGACCCGTCCGTACGCGGCGGCCCCGTGCGCCCAGGTGCGGCGCGGGTCCGTACGCGGCGGCCCGGCGCGCACAGTACGGGGCGGTGCCATCGGACGCTCCGTACCGCCCGCCCCCGGGCACAGCACAGCACAGCACGACACGGCGGGACGTCAGCCGAAGACGGCGAGGCTCTTGGCCTTGCCCTTCTGCTCCTCCACGAGCGCGAGAAAGCGGCCGTCGGGCGCGAAGACGGCGACCGGCGACCTGTCGTACGGCGGCATGTCCAGCCGTACGCCATGGGTGATCAGCCTGGCCCGCTTCTCGTCCACGTCCCAGCGGGGGAACGCGGCGGCAGCGGCCTCCGCGACCGGCATCACGGCCAGCTCCTGCTGGAGCTGGTCGAGGGTGCGTGCCGCGTCCAGGCCGTACGGCCCGACCCGGGTCCGGCGCAGTGCCGTGAGATGCCCGCCGACGCCGAGTCCGGCGCCGAGGTCGCGTGCGAGGGCGCGGATGTACGTCCCCGACGAGCAGACCACCGAGACGACGACGTCGAGCACCGGGGTGCCGTCATCGGCGACCGCTTCCCGTACGTCGTACACCCGGAACGAGGAGACGGTCACCGGGCGGGCCGGGATCTCGAAGTCCTCGCCGCCGCGCACCCGGGCGTACGACCGCTTCCCGTCGATCTTGATGGCGCTGACCTTGGACGGGACCTGCATGATGGGCCCGGTCAGCGCGGCCACACCCGCGTCCATGGCCTCTCTGGTGACCCGGGAGGCGTCCGCCGACGCGGTGATCTCGCCCTCGGCGTCATCGGTGACCGTCGTCTGGCCGAGCCGGATCGTCCCGAGGTACTCCTTCTCCGTCAGGGCGAGGTGCCCCAGGAGCTTGGTGGCCTTCTCGACGCCCAGCACCAGGACTCCGGTGGCCATGGGGTCGAGCGTCCCCGCGTGTCCGACGCGGCGGGTCCTGGCGATCCCGCGCATCTTGGCGACGACGTCGTGCGAAGTGAAGCCCGACGGCTTGTCGACGATGACAAGCCCGTCGGGCGTGGGGGTCGGCTGAGTCATTCGGAGGCTTCGTCCTCGTCCTCCGGCTTACGGTACGGGTCGGCCTCTCCGGCGTAGGTGGCGCCCGATGACGCCTCCCGCACCTTCTCGTCCGATGCCCGTGCCCGGTCGAGGAGGTTCTCGATCGTCTTGGCGTTCTCGGGGAGTGCGTCGGCCACAAAGGTCAGGGTGGGCGTGAACTTGGTGCCCGCCGCCGCGCCGACCGCCGAGCGCAGGACGCCCTTGGCGCTCTGGAGCCCCGCCGCCGCGCTGGCCCGGTCCTCGTCGTCGCCGTAGACCGTGTAGAAGACCGTGGCCTCCCGCAGATCACCGGTGACCCGGGTGTCGGTGATGGTCACATGCGTCCCGAGCCGGGGGTCCTTGATGCCGCGCTGTAGCTTCTCGGCGACCACCTCCCGGATGAGGTCCGCCAGTTTCTTCGCCCGCGCGTTGTCGGCCACTGGTCCTTCTCCTTCTTCACCGCTCGCCTTGCCATCAGTCTTCGTCGCTGTGGAGCCTGCGTCGAACCGAGAGCAGCTCCACCTCGGGCCGGCCGGCCACCAGCCGCTCGCACCGGTCCAGTACGTCGGTGAGATGTCCCGTGTCGCCCGACACCACCGCGAGGCCGATCTCGGCCCTGCGGTGGAGGTCCTGGCCTCCGGTCTCCGCCACGCTCACCGCGAATTTCCGCTGGAGTTCGGCGACGATCGGCCGGATCACGGAGCGCTTCTCCTTCAGCGACCGTACGTCGCCGAGAAGCAGATCGAAGGACAGTGTCCCCACATACATGTATGT
>NZ_JBSGUP010000399.1:0-7546 GCF_053607985.1 Streptomyces sp. NPDC055078 | reverse complement strand
CCCCAGGGCGATTTCAGCCCCTCGGTGAGCGTCGACACCACCTTCACGGACCCCTTCGCGGGCGGCGCCGACGCGGCCGGCCCGCCGGCCGACGGGCCGCCCGACGCGGAACCGGCCGGAGCCGGGGAGGTCGCCCCCTTCCGGCCGCCCGATGCCCCGTCGTCACCGGATGAGCACCCGGTGATGAGCAGGACCACGACAGCGGCCAGGACGACCGGCACACCAGGACGTCGCACAGTTTCGATTCCCTTCGACGGCTGCTTGAGCTGCCTGACTACCCTTCTTACACCGCTCGCGCCGATCAGGTTCCCGATCCCCGGCCATCCGACGGGGAACGCCTCACCGCGTCCGCCGCCGGGCGATTAGCCTCCTGAGCATGACTGCGGACATCTGGCTCTCCATACCTGCCGACGACGTCGAAGGACTTCCCGCACCCGCCGGATCGGGGTTCGCGTACCGGTTCTGGGACGGCGGCCCCGACTTCCCGGCGGACCCGGCCGACTGCGCCTTCTACACCGTTCCCTATCTCCAGTCCGGTGAGGTCGCCCTGCGCCCGCTGGCCGCGATGACATCCCTGCGCGTGATTCAGACACTCTCCGCAGGCATCGACCATGTCGAGCCGCACATCGGAGCGCTGCACTCCGGTGTACGCCTCTGCAATGCCAAGGGCGTACACGACGCCTCGACGGCGGAGCTGGCCCTCGCTCTCACTCTCGCCTCACTGCGCGGGATCCCCGGATTTGTTCGGGGACAGGACAAAGGGGAGTGGCGAAGCGGGTTCCATCCCGCGCTCGCCGACAAGTCGGTGCTCATCGTCGGCTACGGCGCGATCGGCGCGGCCATCGAGGACCGGCTCGCGCCCTTTGAGTGCGCGCGGGTAGTGCGCGTCGCGCGCTCCCCCCGCACTGCGATGCGCGGTCCGGTGCACGCCCTCGCGGAATTGCCCGCGCTGCTCCCGGACGCCGACGTGGTGATCTTGTCCACTCCGCTCACCGAGAGTACAAGGGGCCTGGTGAACTCCGAGTTCCTCGCCGGGATGAAGGACGGCGCCCTGCTGGTGAATGTCGCGCGCGGTGCCGTCGTCGACACCAAGGCCCTCCTCACGGCGACCGAGAGCGGGCGGATCATGGCGGCCCTCGATGTCACCGACCCGGAGCCGCTGCCCCCGGGCCACCCGCTGTGGCACGCCCCCGGAGTGCTGATCAGCCCCCATGTCGGCGGCCCCACCTCGGCGTTCATGCCCCGGGCCAAGAGGCTGCTCGCCGCTCAGGTCACCCGTTTCATCGCCGGTGAGCCCCTCAACAACGTCGTATTCACCACCGAATGACTCCAATACCCCACTGACCCGCCGTGCCTTCCGGCACGGTGGTGACACCACCTGTCGACCCACCGTCACAAGCGAAAACTCTGCGAAGTCATCCGATCGCCCCGCGTGCCGACCCGTCGAATGATGGTCACTGAGAGTAGAGGGCCTATGTCCCTGAGTGACGATCCTGGTGTATCGTCCCGACCTGGGGGCTGCACCGGATGCAAGGGGCGGTGCGGTATCGCGACCTGAATGCCGATCAGACTTCGAGGGGGGCGACGGGCGATGCACGGCCAATGGACCAAAGATCCGACGCGGCGGGGCCGCCGACGACGACCCTCACCCGCTCCACGAAGGGCCGCCGGACCGGCCGGGGCCCCGCCGTACTCCCCGGCGACGACCGGCCCCGGCGCGGTGACGCTCCCTTTTCCTCAGAGCTTCCCTCGGGGACTGCCGCAGAGCTTCCCTCAGGGGTTGCCGCAGAGGTGCCCGCGGTGGTTCCCGCGGAGGCTGCCACGGACGTTCCCGCGGACGTTCGGGCCGACCTTCCTCACCGGGACGCCGCCGCCGCCGACACCCGTCACCGGGACACCGGCACTCCCGCCCGCGGCGGTGCCTCCGCCACCGCTCCCGGCGCCGGAGGCACCGCACCCCGCCGCACCGCACCCCGCCACACCCTCCGGCGCCGCTCCCGCCCCGGCGGTACCGAGAGGAGGGGCCCGGTGACCGCCCAGGGAGCGCTCATGGCCCGCCAGTCGGTCCCCAGCGGCACCGGACTGCTCTCCCAGCTCGTCCTCGCCCTGATCTGCGCCGGTTACGCGGTCGGCGCCGCCCTCGGCTGGGGATCACGTCAACTGGCTCTGATCATGGGTGACTTCGGACTCAGTGTCGGTGCCGCCATCGCCGCCGTCTCCTGTTTTCTCTACGCCAGGACCAATCCGCCCCGGCTGCGGCTCGCCTGGCTGCTGTTCGCGCTCTCCTCCACCATGGCCGCCGCGGGGAACGCCGTATGGGGCTGGTACGAGATCGTCCTGGACCGCACGGTGCCGAGCTGGTCCATCGCCGACCTGTTCTTCCTCTGCTTCGCGCCGCCCGCCATCATCGGCCTGCTCGTCCTCGCCAAGCGCCCGGTCACCCGGGCCGGCTGGGTCTGTCTGGCCCTCGACGCCTGGCTCATCGGCGGCTCGCTGCTCACCCTCTCCTGGAGCCTCGCGCTCGCCCACGCCCCGCATCTCCAGGGGGAGAGCGTGGCTCCCGCCGCGCTCTCCCTGGCCTATCCGCTGCTGGACATCGTGCTGGTCAGCATGGTCCTCGCGCTGCACTTCAGGCGCTCAGCCGCCAACCGGTCCGCGATCAACACGGCCATCGCCGCGCTCGCCCTGACCGTTCTGTGCGACGCGCTGTTCACCTCGCCGCTGCTGCGCGAGAGCTATCGCTCGGGGCAGCTCCTCGACGCGGGCTGGTTCGCCGGCTCCCTGCTGCTCGCATACGCCCCCTGGGGCGCGCGCAGGCCCGCGGAGACGCCGAGAGAGCCGGCCGGCCCGCGTCAGCCCAGCCGCCCCGTCGCGGGCTCGCTGGCGGCCCTCACCCCGTATCTCGCCGCGGCCGTCTGCACCCTCGGGATTCTCTACAACGTTGTCGCGGGGCGCAACGTCGACCGGGTCGTCGTCCTCACCGGCTGCCTGGTCGTGCTCGCCCTGGTCGTACGACAGGGGATCATGCTCCTCGACAACATCTCCCTCACCCATGAGCTGGCCCAGAAGGAGAACCATTTCCGCTCGCTCGTCCAGGGGTCCAGCGATGTCATCATGATCGCCGCGACCACCGGGATCCTGCGGTACGTGAGCCCCGCCGCGGCCGGTGTCTACGGACGCGAGGCCGAGGAGCTGATCGGCTCCGAGCTGGCCACCCTGATCCACCCCCAGGACCACGGGCGGGTGGTCCACGAAGTCCGCCGGTTCCTGACCGCCTCGCCCGCCGACGAGCCCACCACCCGGATCGAGTGCCGCTTCCGTTCGGGCAGCGGGGAGTGGCTCCATGTCGAGTCCACGGTCAACCGCCACCAGGGCGGCCTGATCTTCAACAGCCGGGACGTCACCGAACGGGTACGGCTCCAGGCGCAGTTACAGCACAGTGCCGAGCACGATCCCCTCACCGATCTGCCCAACCGCGCGCTGTTCACCGAGCGGGTCCGCCTGGCGCTCAGCGGCAGAAGAGCCGGTGACCCGGGGACGGCCGTGCTCTTCATCGATCTCGACGGCTTCAAGGGCGTCAACGACCGGCTGGGCCACCAGGCGGGCGACGAACTGCTGATCCTGGCGGCCCACCGGCTGGCCGATTCCGTACGGTTCGGTGACACGGCGGCCCGGCTCGGCGGCGATGAGTTCGCGGCGCTCATCATCGGTGACGGCACCCGTGACCGGGCGGCCCGCGAGAGCCAGGTCACCGAGATCGCCGACCGGCTCCGGCTCACGCTCTCGCAGCCGTACCGCATCGACGGGAACGATGTCCGGGTGGCCGCCTCCATCGGGGTGGCCTTCGCCGAGCCCGCGATCACGCCCACCGATCTGATGCGCAACGCGGATCTCGCCATGTACCGCGCGAAGGCGGGCGGAAAGGACCGGGTGGAGCTGTACGCACCCCAGATGCAGGCCGAAGTGGTCCGGCGCTCCGAGCTGGCCGCCCGGCTGCGCAGCGCGCTGCACGAGGGCGAGTTCGTGCTGCTGCACCAGCCGGTGGTGAGCCTCACCACCGGCCGGATCGAGGCTGTCGCGGCCCAGGCGCGCTGGCGCTCGGCGCAGGGCATCCTGTTCACCCCGGCCGAGTTCCTGCGGGTCGCCGATGACAGCGACCGCACCGCCGAGCTGGATCGCTGGCTGCTGGAGGAGGCCGTCGAGCAGGCCGCCGAGCGCGCCGCGCTCGGCCACCGGGTACCGGTCTCGGTGCGGCTCTCCGCCCGCCGGCTGCTGGACCGCTCCATGCCGCTCGGCAGTGTGGAGGCCCTGCTCACCCGGCACGGCCTGCCGTCCGGGGCGCTGGTGGTCGAACTGGCCGACAGCGATCCGAGAATCCCCTTCGACGAGCTGGAACAGCGTCTCGTGGCGCTGCGCAGACTGGGCGTGCGGATCGCGCTCGACGGCTTCGGCAGCGGCTACGCCGCCATCCACGCCCTGCGCAGACTCCCCGTGGACGTACTGAAGCTCGACCGGGGGCTGGTCGACGGCATCGTCGAGTCGGCACGGCTGCACAAGATCACCAGCGGGCTGCTCCGGATCGCCGGTGATCTCGGTCTCCAGTCGGTGGCCGACGGCGTCGACGTGCCCGAGCAGGTCCTCGCGCTGCGCGCCATGGGGTGTACCCACGGCCAGGGCATGGCGTTCTCCGGTGCGCTGGACGAGTACCGGCTGCGCCGCGCCCTGGGCCGTGACGAGGTCCCGCTGCCCGGGGGGATGGCGCTGCCCGTCCTGACCGGGCGCGCGCTGGCCACCCGCAATGGCTCAAATAGTGAGACGCGCGTCCCACCCGCTTGACAGTAATGGCGCGGCGGGGAGAGGGTCTGTGCCATGCGCACCCGAATTCTCGTACTTGGAAAGCGCGTCGGCTGAGCGGGACCTTCCTCAAGGTCCCGCAGACCCCTCCCGACGCGCTCCCCTCGCTTGCCTTCCGGCACGAGGGGTTTTTTGTTGCACCGGCACCTGTGCCCAGCGTATGAAACCGTCGCAAAACCCTCAGCTTCGAGAAGAGAATGCCGATGACCGAGCAGGCCACTGGGGCCCACCATCCGCAGCCGCGGGCCCGTAACGGCGGACACCCGACCGCCGCAGTCGAACACGTCACGGGCGCGCAGTCCCTCATCCGCTCTCTTGAGGAAGTGGGGGCCGACACGGTCTTCGGCATCCCCGGCGGTGCCATCCTCCCCGCGTACGACCCGATGATGGACTCCACCCGGGTCCGGCACATCCTGGTCCGTCATGAGCAGGGCGCGGGTCACGCCGCCACCGGCTACGCACAGGCCACCGGAAAGGTCGGCGTCTGCATGGCCACCTCGGGGCCGGGCGCCACCAACCTCGTCACCCCGATCGCCGACGCGCACATGGACTCCGTGCCGCTGGTCGCGATCACCGGCCAGGTCGCCTCCAAGGCGATCGGCACCGACGCCTTCCAGGAGGCGGACATCGTCGGTATCACCATGCCGATCACCAAGCACAACTTCCTGGTCACCAAGGCCGAGGACATCCCGCGGACGATCGCCCAGGCGTTCCACATCGCCTCGACCGGCCGCCCCGGGCCCGTCCTGGTCGACATCGCCAAGGACGCCCTCCAGGCCCGCACCACGTTCAGCTGGCCGCCCGCCCACGATCTGCCCGGCTACCGCCCGGTCACCAAGCCGCACGCCAAGCAGATCCGGGAGGCCGCCAAGCTGATCGTCCAGGCCAGGCGGCCGGTCCTGTACGTCGGCGGCGGGGTCCTCAAGGCCCATGCCACCGCCGAGCTGAAAGTCCTCGCGGAACTCACCGGAGCCCCCGTCACCACCACCCTGATGGCGCTGGGCGCATTCCCCGACAGCCACCCGCTGCACGTCGGAATGCCGGGCATGCACGGTTCGGTCACCGCCGTCACCGCACTCCAGAAGGCCGACCTGATCGTCGCCCTCGGAGCCCGTTTCGATGACCGCGTCACCGGCAAGCTGGACAGCTTCGCCCCGTACGCGAAGATCGTCCACGCCGATGTCGACCCGGCCGAGATCGGCAAGAACCGCACGGCGGACGTGCCGATCGTCGGGGACGCCCGCGAGGTCATCGCCGATCTGGTCCAGGCGGTGCAGGCCGAGCACAGCGAGGGGCACACGGGCGACTATGCGGCCTGGTGGAGCGATCTCAACCGCTGGCGCGAGACCTACCCTCTCGGCTACGACCAGCCCGGGGACGGCAGCCTCTCCCCGCAGCAGGTCATCCAGCGCATCGGGCAGCTCGCCCCCGAAGGGACCATCTACGCGGCCGGGGTCGGCCAGCACCAGATGTGGGCCGCCCACTTCATCGAGTACGAGCAGCCCGCCACCTGGCTGAACTCCGGCGGCGCGGGCACGATGGGGTACGCCGTCCCGGCGGCCATGGGCGCCAAGGCCGGGGCCCAGGACCGTACGGTCTGGGCGATCGACGGCGACGGCTGCTTCCAGATGACCAACCAGGAACTGACCACCTGCGCGCTCAACAACATCCCGATCAAGGTCGCCATCATCAACAACGGCGCGCTCGGGATGGTCCGCCAGTGGCAGACCCTGTTCTACAACCAGCGCTACTCCAACACCGTCCTGCACTCCGGCGACGGCAACGGCGTCGAGCCCAGCGGCGGCACCCGCGTCCCCGACTTCGTCAAGCTCTCCGAGGCGATGGGCTGCCACGCCCTGCGCTGCGAGTCCCCGGAGGACCTCGACAAGGTCATCGCCGAGGCCAACGCGATCAACGACCGCCCCGTCGTGATCGACTTCATCGTCCACGAGGACGCCATGGTGTGGCCGATGGTCGCCGCCGGCACCTCCAACGACGAGGTCATGGCCGCTCGCGGCGTCCGCCCCGACTTCGGCGACAACGAAGACGACTGACCGAGCAGAGAGACGAGAGACCCACCCCATGTCCAAGCACACGCTCTCCGTTCTGGTCGAGAACACCCCCGGCATCCTCGCCCGGATCGCCGCCCTGTTCTCCCGCCGGGGCTTCAACATCGACTCACTCGCCGTCGGCGTGACCGAGCACCCCGACATCTCCCGTATCACCATCGTCGTCAATGTCGAGGACCTCCCGCTGGAGCAGGTGACCAAGCAGCTCAACAAGCTGGTCAATGTGCTCAAGATCGTCGAGCTGGAGCCCGGCGCCGCGATCCAGCGCGAACTGGTCCTGGTGAAGGTCCGCGCGGACAACGAGACCCGCTCCCAGATCGTGGAGATCGTCCAGCTCTTCCGCGCCAAGACCGTGGATGTCTCCCCCGAGGCGGTCACGATCGAGGCGACCGGCTCGACCGACAAGCTGGAGGCGATGCTCAAGATGCTGGAGCAGTTCGGCATCAAGGAACTCGTCCAGTCCGGCACGATCGCCATAGGGCGCGGCGCCCGGTCCATCACCGACCGGTCCCTGCGCGCACTGGACCGCAGCGCGTAACCCGCACCCGGGGCCCCGGCCACCCGTGGCCCGGCCGCACGGCCGCACCCGGAACCGCACGGCGCCGCACGGCACCACCCGGAAC
>NZ_JBSGUP010000398.1:0-7591 GCF_053607985.1 Streptomyces sp. NPDC055078 | reverse complement strand
GACGGACCGGGGCCCTTCCACCTTTGCCAGCACCATTGGGAGAGCACCCATGTACTGCCCTGTCCTCGCCGCCCTGCGCCGATTGTTCAACCGCCATCGCACCCCCGCCCCCGCCCCCGAGCCAGTCGCCGCCGACCTGGCTACGGCGTCGGCCCCCGACCCGCAGTCACCGTTCTGGCTTACCCCGACCCCGCGCCATGTCCTCGAACGCCAAGCACCGCTGCGGGGCGAGGACACCGCGCTCGTACGCCCGTACGCGCTGAACGAGACCACGCTCGTACTGCCCATCGCTGTCTACCGGCGGCAGCGCGCCGCCGCTCTGGCGGTTGGCCGTGACCCGTCAGGGTGATCGCGTCCGAGACGAAGGGCCACACGCCGAGCGCCCTCCCGCCGCTCTTCGCGGAAGCTCTGCCCAGGGGCGGCCAGGCCGCGCCGCTGAAGACGTTTCAGCGGCGGGGCCGTTGCATGGATCGGTCCCCTGGGGACCACGACGCACCCGGCCCCCGCCTCCCTCTCCTCACCGGCACCACCCCCGCTCGCGCGGGGACCACATACGTGGAGCTGAGATCGTGCGCATCGAGCACGGACCACCCCCGCTCGCGCGGGGACCACCCTTCCTGACCTGCGGTGTCAGATGGGCTTTGCCACTACTTGACCGGAAGGAGATCTCATCGCCCCATCCTGTCAGAGGCAGGGGCCGAGGTACTCAAGACAGACGAAATCGGGCTGGGCGGGCCCAGCGGACCGGCGGGAGGAGATATCAGGCACCCCGGACGGGCCACTACCGCGACGCGCGCATCAGCTCGGAGACCTTGACCATGCGGTAGCCGCGTTCGCGGAGGGTGGGCACGATGCGGCGGATCGCGGCCTCGGTGACGGGGGCGGCGCTGCGGGTGCAGTGGAGGACCACGACGGAGCCGGGTTTGACTCCGGCGAGGACCTGGTCGGCGACCGCGGCGGCGTCCGTGGCGAAGGCGTCGCCGCTGACGACGTCCCACTGCACGGCGGTCACTTTCGCGGGGGCGATGGCGCGGAGGGCGGCCTCGTTGTAGCAGCCGCCCGGGAAGCGGAAGTACGGGACGACGTGGCGTGCGCCGGTCTTGCGGAAGGCGGTGAAGGCGTGTGAGACGTCGGACAGCATGCCGGGGCCGGGGATCTCCGGGAGGCCGTAGCAGGAGGGGGTGAAGGCGTAGTGGCTGTAGGAGTGGTTGGCGATCTCGAAGAGGGAGTCGTTGCCGATGGCCTTCGCCTGGGCCGGGTACTCCTCGGCCCAGCGGCCGGTCATGAAGATGGTGGCGGGGACCTTCAGGTGCCGTAGGGCGTCGATGAGGCCGGGGTTGTCGAAGTGTTCGCCACGGGCTGCCCGGGGGCCCTGATCGGCGGTCATGTCCGCGTCGAAGGTGAGCGCCACGGTCTTGTCCGCCGTACGCGGGGCGGGGGCGGCGCGCTGGAAGACGGGGGTCAGCGGCGGGGGAGGGCCGGGCTTGCCGGGCAGGGGGGCGGCGGTGGCCGGTGTGGTCCGGGCGGGGGCGGGCGTGCGGGCGTGGTCGGTGTCGTCGCCGCAGCCGGCGAGGACGGCGCAGAGGACGGCCAGGGCCGCGATTCTTCGTACGGGAATGATCACTGGCGGAAAATATCCGACCATTCCATCAATATGAGGATATGACTTGTCGTGTCGGGGGTGGCTCGGGGGGAGGTCCATCCCAACGGGTGCGTGTGTCCTGGACGAGCCGCGGCCGATGGGATGATGGCGCCCGTTCGGAACCGGTCACCGGTCACCGGCTACGGCGGGCACCGGCGTACAGCGGTCGTCGGCGTACAGCGGTCATCGGTCCACGGTCGATGACAGGAGGAGTGACATGGAGGTGCCCCCCACGATGCCCCCCACACCGCCCCCCACGGCCGGAGTGCTCGCCGGTATGGCGGATGTACGGGCCGCCCCCGCCGACCGGGGCGGAGCCCTGTGGCGGCTGACGGCGGCCGGGCGCCAACTGGACGCGAACATCGTCCGCGTACCGCCCGGCGGACAGGTGGACGCCCATGTCGAACCGGACCTCGACGTCCTGCTGTGCGTACTGACCGGCAGTGGCGAACTGGCCACCGGCGACACCGTCCGCCAGCCACTGGAGCCGGGCGGTGTGGCGTGGCTCCCGCACGGCACCCGACGGGCCGTCTCCGCCGGGCCCGGCGGACTCGTGTACGTCACCGCGCACCAGCGTCGGCCGGGGCTCTTCGTCCGCAGTGGGCCCGCCGCCGAGGGGGGCGAGCCGGCCTGTCTGCTCAGCCGGATCTGCCCGGCGTGCGACCGTCCGTCGGAGGACATCGGCGCACGTTACTGCGCCCGCTGCGGCACCGAACTGCCCTCCTGAGACGCTTCTGAACCGCCCCCTGAGGGACCGTCGCCAAAACTTTTCTGCCTCCTCGGTGAGTGGAACCGCGCACTCCGTGCGTATCAAGGGTCGGACGCGTCCCCCGGGTGCCCATCGGCACCGGAGACGCCGGAGTCCTTGACCCCCCACAGGAGGCGGCGAGTTGAGTCACAGGCGAATACCCAAGCGGAAGGCCGCTCTGGCGGGAGCGAGTGCCATCGCCATCGCGGCGGCGGCCGTGCTGCTGCCCCAGGCGTACGCCGGGCAGGACGGCTCCGGGTCCCAACCCGAGGTCAGAAAGCTGAGCGCGGCGTCGGCCGTGGATCTCGTCCGGCAGCTCGGACCGCAGCTCGGCGAGGCGTACGGCGGCGGCTACTACGATGCCCGCAAGCGGCAGCTCGTCGTCAATGTCGCCTCCGACGACGACAAGCTCGCCCGCCGGGTCGCCGAGGCCGGAGCGGTGGCCCGCACGGTCCGCAACAACGCCACCACCCTCCTCGCGGCCAAGTCCACTCTGAGCCGGAAGGCGACGATTCCGGGCACATCCTGGGCCGTCGACCCCAGAAACAACCAGGTCCTCGTCACCGCCGACCGTACGGTCTCCGGTCAGCGGTGGGACAGGCTCGAATCGGCGGTACGGGACCTCGGCCCCGGCGTCGCCCGTATCCGCAAGTCGGCCGGGACGTTCAAGACCTTCCTCGAAGGCGGCGACGCCATCTTCGGCGGCGGCGCCCGCTGCTCGCTCGGCTTCAATGTCACCACCCAGGACGGCACACCCGGCTTCCTCACCGCGGGGCACTGCGCTGTCACCGCCCAGCAGTGGTCCGAGGACCCCAACGGCGCACCCGTGGGTACGGTCCAGGAAGCGGTGTTCCCCGGCGTCGGCGACTTCGCCCTCGTCAAGTACGACGACCCGGCCTTCAACGCCCCCAGCGCGGTCGACGCCGGCAACGGCCAGACCGTCGCCATCAACCGCGCGGCCGACGCCGCCGTGGGCCAGGAGGTTTTCCGTATGGGAAGCACCACCGGGCTCAGAGACGGCCAGGTCACCGGCCTCGATGCCACGGTGAACTACGCCGAGGGAACCGTCACCGGCCTCATCCAGACGAACGTCTGCGCCGAGCCGGGCGACAGCGGTGGTGCGCTCTTCACCCAGGACGGCAGCGCCGTCGGCCTCACCTCGGGCGGCAGCGGCAACTGCACCACGGGCGGCGAGACCTTCTTCCAGCCGGTGAGCACCGCGCTGGAGGCGGTGGGTGCCCGGATCGGCGACGGCGGCGGGGGCGGAGGTGCCGGGGGCGCTGACGGCGGCGCGGACCAGGGTGCCGACGGTGGCGCGGATCAAGGCGCGGATGGTGGCGCTGACGGCGGTGCCGACCAAGGCGCCGACGGCGGTGGCGCAAACCAGGGGCAGGGGCAGGGACCGGGGCAGGACGGCGACGAGGAAGACGAGACCCAGCAGAACCACTACTGACGGATGAACGGATAACGGATGACAGACGACGGATGACGGACCGGGCCCGCCCACCCTTCGAGGCACGGGGGTGCGCGCGACAGTCACCCGGAGGGTGTCCGCCCCCGGGACTGCGCCCGCGCCCCCGCACCTGATCCCACCCGCCGTACGGGCCCGGCCGCGCCCCCTCACCCCAGGGCGCGGCCACCGTCACCGGAAGGCCCGGCCACCGTCACCCCGCCCGGCCGCCCTCACCCCAGGGGCCCGTCACCGCGAACGTCGTCCCCGGGCGGTAGCAGTTGACGTACATCGTCTCCTCGTCCGGCGAGAAGGTGACCCCCGCGAACTCACCCCACTCCGGTGCCTCGGGGGTGCCGATCGTCTGCCGGTTGCGGGCCACCTCGTACACCTCTCCGCGCTTCGTCAGCCCGTAGACGTGCTGGGCGCCGTCCCCGTCCTCGCACACCATCAGCCCGCCGCTGGGTGCCAGACAGATGTTGTCGGGGGACTCGCCGGGGAGCTGGATGTCCGTACGCGGGCCGAAGACGACGACCAGCGTGAGGCGCCGGCGGTACGGCTCGTACTTCCAGACCTGGCCGAAGTGGTCACCCGCCGAACCCTCCCTGCTGCGCGCGTAGCTGGAGACGAAGTAGACCGAGCGCCCGCCCCAGTAGCAGCCCTCCAGCTTCTGGGCGTGGGTGATGCCCCGGGGGCCGAAGTCCTGGAGCCGGATGGGGGTCTGCCGGGCCTGGCTGTCGGGTACGGGCACCCATTCGATCCGGTCGAAACGGGCGCCGGGCTCGTCGATCGCTGACAGATCGGGCACCCCGGGGACCCGCATCGCCTCCAGTTCGCCCCCCGCGCGCAGTGAGCCGGGCCCGGCCAGCGGCAGTTCGGGCAGAAAGCGGTAGAAGAGGCCGAAGGGGCGGTCGAAGGCGTCCTCGGTCTCGTAGACGATACCGCTCCGGGGATCGAGCGCGATGGCCTCGTGCTGGAAGCGGCCCATCGCGGTGAGCGGCACCGCTCCGGTGCGGTGCGGATCGGCGCCGTCGACCTCGAAGATGAAGCCGTGGTCCTTGGTGTAGCCGTTGGTGCCGGCCTTGTCCTCGTTCTCCTCGCAGGTCAGCCAGGTGTCCCACGGGGTCGGCCCGCCCGCGCAGTTGACGGCGGTCCCGGCGATCGCGACCCGTTCGGAGCGGACTTCGCCGCGCCCGTCCAGTTCCAGGACGGTACAGCCGCCCTTGGCCGCCGGGTCGTAGGTGAGCCCTTCGACGGTCGGGACGCCGAGCCGGGCGGAGTGGCGGTTCTCGTGGTTGCGTACGAGGTGCACCCGGCCGCGCCGCCCGGGGAGGGCGGTCATGCCGTCGGGGTTGGAGGGGACGGGGCCCTCGCCGGAGAGCAGGGGTGCGCCCTCGCGGGAGAGGACCCGGTAACGGAACCCCTCCGGCAGGTCGAGCAGTTGGGCGGGGTCGGGGACGAGCGGGCCGTAGCCGTGGTGGCCTCGGGCGGCGGCCGTGCCCGCGAAGAGTTCACTCAGCGCGCCGGTGAACGCGATGCCCGCGCTCACCGCGCCCGTACGGGCCAGGACCTGACGCCGCGTCGTTTCCATGGGGTCCATGAGGCAACTCCCTGCTGGGGGACAGAGATGTGACCCGCACGTGTGTATCACGCAACCTCAGCCGCGTGAACCGTGCGGGCCACCGTGCCTCATGTGTCGTGGCGCGACACCGCGGTCACGGAGGTCGCGACACCACAGTCACCGTGGTGGCGCGACACCTCCGTCACAGGAGCGCAGGAGCGCAGGGGCTCAGACCAGCTCGGCCGTGAGCGTGATCGTCGTGCCGGTGAGCGCCTGGCTGACCGGGCAGTTCTTCTTGGCGTCCTCGGCGGCCGATGCGAAGCCGGCCGCGTCCAGACCGGGCACCTCGCCGCGCACGGTCAGATGGATACCGGTGATGCCCTCTCCGGGCTGGAAGGTGACATCGGCCTTGGTCTCCAGCCGGGTCGGCGGGTTGCCGGCGCCGGTCAGACCGTGCGAGAGCGCCATCGAGAAGCAGCTGGAGTGAGCCGCCGCGATCAGCTCCTCGGGGCTGGTCTTGCCATTGGCCTGCTCGGCGCGGGAGGGCCAGGAGACCGGCTGGGAACCGATGCCGGAGGAGTCGAAGGTGACGATGCCCGATCCCTTGAGCAGTTCGCCTTCCCAGACCGTGTGCGCCGTGCGTGTGGTGGCCATGGTGTGAATCCCTTCTGATGGAAAGCTGGGTAGTGTTCCGAGCCGGGTTGGGCCCCGAGCTGCGTTACGCCCCCGAACCTACGCTGCGTTACGTCTCCGAACCTACTGCTCCGGGAGCCGCTTCGCGTCACGGGCCAGTGCGGTGAGACGGGAGATGGCCCGGAAGTACTTCTTCCGGTACCCGCCGTTCAGCATCTCGTCACTGAACAGCCGGTCGAAGGGGACCCCGGAGGCGAGCACCGGCACCTCACCGTCGTACAGCCGGTCGGCGAGGACGACCAGCCGCAGCGCCGTCGACTGGTCGGGCACCGGCCGCACATCGGTGAGACAGACCGTGGTGATGCCCTCGACCAGCGCCCCGTACCGGCTCGGATGCACCCGGGCCAGATGCTCCAGCAGCGCGGGGAAGTCGTCCAGGGACGCGCCGTCGGTGGCGTACGCGGTCTTCGCGACGACCTCGTCGGAGTACGGGAGCGGTGCCTCGGGCAGCCCCCGGTGGCGGTAGTCGTCGCCGTCGATGCGCAGCGGGCGGAAGTGCGCGGCGAGCCCCTGGATCTCCCGCAGGAAATCGGCGGCGGCGAACCGGCCGTCGCCGAGCTTCCCTGGCAGGGTGTTGGAGGTGGCGGCCAGCGCCACCCCCGCCTCGACCAGCTTGCCGAGGAGCGAGGAGACCAGCACGGTGTCGCCCGGGTCGTCCAGCTCGAATTCGTCGATGCACAGCAGCCGGTGCCCGCTGAGGGTGCGTACGGTCTCCTGGAAGCCGAGCGCGCCGACCAGATTGGTCAGCTCGACGAAGGTCCCGAACGCCTTGAGCGAGGAGTGGGCCGGGGTGGCGTGCCAGAGCGAGGCGAGCAGATGGGTCTTGCCGACGCCGTAGCCGCCGTCGAGATAGACACCGCGCGGGCCTGCGGGGGCGGCGGGCTTCCGTGCGAACCAGCGGCGTCGGCCCGAGCCGCTCGCCCGGGCGCCGCCGAGGCCCGCCGCGAACGCGTCGAGGACGGTGACCGCCTCGCGCTGGCTGGGCCGGGCGGGGTCGGGGATATAGGTGTCGAACCGTACGGAGTCGAAGCGCGGTGGCGGCTCCAGCTCGGCGACCAGCCGGTCGGCGGGGACATACGGCTCGCGGGCACAGAGCGACTGCGGGGTCGCTTCGGGTATGGAACGGGCACGGGTCGACACAATTCCCCACTGTAAGCCGCGTGCCACACTGCCTCATATGCGACGCCTGTTCCCTGTGACCGATCAGACACCCGAGGTGACCGGCCGGACATCCGAGGACCGTGAGTGGTCCCTGGACGAGCTGGCCGACGCCTACGCCTATCCCGGGGGCGGTCCCGAAGGGGCCGACAGGCCCTGGCTGCGGGCGAACATGGTCTCCTCGCTGGACGGTGCCGCCCAGCACGACGGCCGCTCGGAGCAGCTGTCATCGGACCTGGACATGCGGATCTTCGGCACCCTGAGGGCGCTGGCGGACGTGGTGGTCGTGGGTGCCGAAACGGTACGGCTTGAGGGGTACCGGCCCGCCCGCGCCCGGAA
>NZ_JBSGUP010000397.1:0-7617 GCF_053607985.1 Streptomyces sp. NPDC055078 | reverse complement strand
GTGGGTGCTGCCGGGAGCGCCCGTACACGACCGGGTCCCTCAGCGGTTCGCCGTCGACCGGCGGATGCCTGCCGTCCGGGCCGACCAGGACCGGCCCGCCGATCGGGTCGGTGGGCCGCCACAGATTGCGCCAGCAGCTCACCTGGGTGCGCAGTCCCCTCAGGGCCGCGGGTCCGAAGTAGGCGGGGAACCAGCGTCCGTACAGCCGTTCCAGGGGGGAACCGTAGGTGAGCAGCGCGACCCGGCCGCGGGTCTCGGCGGGGAGCTGCCAGACGGCCGCGGCGGCGAGCACGCTGCCCTGGGAGTGGCCGGAGATGACGAGCCGTCCGCCCGCACGGTCGGTCTCATCCGTCCAGGTGCAGATGCGCCAGGTGAGATCGGGGACCGCGCGTTCCGCGTAGCAGGGCGGCGCGAAGGGGTGCGCGGCGCGCGGCCAGAAGGTGCCGACGTCCCAGAGGATGCCGATGGTGCGGCGGGCGGAGGCGTCGCGGTAGGCACGGCGGCCCCAGGTGACGAACAGTATGAAACCGAAGCCGACCAGCCAGGAACCCAGTGACTGCGCGGTCTCGGCGGCGGACTCGGCGAAGCCGCCGCCACCGGCGAACGCCTTGCCCGGGACCTCACCGCTCACCCAGGCGCCGGCGACCGCGCCGGTGCCCAGCAGCAGGGTGGCACCGGCGACGATGCCGACGATGGAGGGTGCGGAGTCGGTGAGGGCGGCGCGGGCCCTGGTGCCCGCGATACGGCGGGTGCGGACGGGGTCGGGGCGCCAGGGGCGGTCGTCGGGCCTGGCGGGATTCCGCTCGGCCGTGGCGTACTCGGTCTCGATGCCGCCCGCCATCCGGCGGGCCCGCCGCCAGCTCCGTACAGCGAGGAACACGGCGGGGACGAGCAGCACGGCCAGCAGGACGGGGATGACGGACGCCTGCCAGCTGAGCAGTACGGGGGGTCCGGGGATGGTGCCGTCGCCGTCCATACCGGGGGTGCCCGGTCCGTCGAGCCAGTCGGCGACCCGCTGGGCGATGCCGCCCGCCATCACCGCGCCGAGGGCGCAGGCGAGCATGGCCACGGCGGGCCCGGCCAGACCGGACAGGGCGGTACGCGGGTGGCGGGCGTGGCGCTGGAGGGCGAAGGCGACGACCGCGAGGGCGACCACGAGAGCGCCCTGGGCGAGGGCGATGATCCGGAAGGTGACCTCGCCGGGGAGCGCCCCGCCGGACACCCAGCCGGGCCGGGACCAGGAGGCGTACAGCAGGGAGAGCGCGAACACGGCGACCGCGCAGCCGGGCAGGAGCCTGACGGCCGCGCGGTCGAGCCGGGCGTCGAAGCGCCGCTCGCTGCGGCCCCTGCGCAGGACGACCCACACCACGGCGATGAGACCGGCGACGAGCGCCGACTCCAGCGCCCAGCCGCCTATCGTGAGGAGGGTGTTGTCGCCGTCGCGGTCGTGGCGGGCGGCGGCTCCGGTGACGGCGGCGGCGACCGTGAGGAATCCGGCGGCGGTGTGCGCGGCGCGCAGCCGGGCGACCAGCCGGCGGCCGTACCAGAAGCCGGGGCGGCCGATCGCGGGCCGGACGAGGGTCTCCTGCGTCTCGTCGCCGTCCGGATCGCCGTCGTGCTCGTCGGAGTCCAGAGCGTCCGGGGGCAGGGCGTCGAGGGCGAGGGCATCGGTGGCGATGGTGTTCGGGGCAAAGGCGTCGGGGGCGATGGTGTTCGGGCCCTGTGTGTCCCGGCCGGGAGGGTCCGGGGGGAGGCCGTCCCGGCCGGCGTCCGGGGCGGCGGCTTCGCCGGGTGCCGCGCGGAAGTTCCCGGTCCGCACGGTGTCGGCGGCGGGCCCGGCGGTCCGGGCAGTCCGGGCGGTCCCGGTCCGGGCACCGTCAGCGGCACGCGAGGTGCCCGACGTGCCTGCCGGGCCCTCAGCGCCTCGCGTGTCCTCGGGTGCCGCAGGGCCCCTCGCGCCGTCGGCCACGTCCTCGCCCGTGGGCGGGCGCTGGGATTCGTACGCGCTCCAGGTGCGGTTGGAGAGATACCAGAGCAGTGCGACGAGCGCCGCGGGGACCAGGGAGGCGAGCGCGAGCCGGCGGCCGGGCTGGGCCCACCAGCCGCCCTGGGCGCTGGAGAGGAACCCCAGCCAGGAACGCTCCTCCGCACACGCGTCCGATCCGGCGCACTGCCAGGCCACCAGATCGAGCGCGACCTCGCAGGCCGCCGCCGTCAGCAGCACGGTGAGGCTCAGCGCCACCAGCCGCACCAGCACTCCGTACGTACGGGTCGTCCTGGTACGGCCCCGGGCGCGCGGTCGCATCCAGTGCGCCAGATTCACCACCATGAAGGGGAGCAGCAGCAGCCACAGGGCGCGCGCGCTGTTGCCGGAGGTGAGATTGGACCAGCAGTACGCCTCCGGGATCGGCTCGTCCCGGTACCGCTCGGGGTGGTTCTCGGCCTTCTTGTCGTCGGTACGCCGGAACATCGCGGCTTTCTCGTCTCCGGAGACCCTGACCGTACGGGGATCGCCCAGCATGTCCTGCGGGCTGGCCCCGCCGACGCCGTGGACCAGCAGTTCGAGCGTGGGGCCGCCACTCTGCGGGACCGGAGTTGCAGGGGACACGTATATGACTCGCTCTCTCGGCGGATGGCCGATCCGTGCGCGACCGCGCGGGATTCAGGGTCAAGCGTCCCGGATTCTGACACTTCGCGGCAGGGCTCTCACCGAATCTCCGCGAGCACCGCGCCGAACGGTCCGTGGGAGGATGTGACGCCTGGGTGACAGGCGGTGTGTGACGACGAGACGGAAGGACCGGCCCCGGCGGTGACCGACAATCAGAACCTGCTAGCGGAGCAGCGGCGTGCCTTGATCCTCGACGAGGTGCGCAGGCGCGGCGGGGTACGGGTCAATGAACTCACCCGCAGGCTCAATGTCTCGGACATGACCGTGCGCCGCGATCTGGACGCGCTGGCCCGGCAGGGGGTCGTCGAGAAGGTCCACGGCGGTGCGGTCCCGGTGGTGGAGGCGAGCACCCATGAGCCCGGGTTCGAGGTCAAGTCGGCGCTGGAGCTGAGCGCGAAGGAGGACATCGCGCGGACGGCGGTACGGATGGCGGTGCCCGGCAGCGCGATCGCCCTCTCCGGCGGCACCACGACCTTCGCGCTGGCGCACCATCTGCTGGAGGTGCCCGATCTGACGGTGGTGACCAACTCCGTACGGGTGGCGGATGTGTTCCACTCGGCGCAGCGGTCGGGGGCGGCGGGGGCGCAGCGCCCCGGTGCGGCGACGGTGGTTCTCACCGGAGGGGTGCGGACGCCGTCGGACTCGCTGGTGGGCCCGGTCGCCGACCAGGCGATCCGCTCGCTCCACTTCGATGTGCTGTTCCTCGGGGTGCACGGGATCTCGGTGGAGGCCGGTCTGTCCACTCCGAATCTGGCGGAGGCCGAGACCAACCGGCGTTTTGTGCAGGCCGCGCGCCGGGTGGTGGTGGTCGCGGACCACACCAAGTGGGGGACGGTGGGGCTGAGTTCCTTCGCCCGGCTCACCGATGTCGACTCCCTGGTGACGGACGCCGGTCTTTCGGAGGCGGCCCGGCGGGAGATCGCCGAACATCTGCCGGGCCTGGTGGTGGCACCCGGGCCCGAGAGCGCCGGCGGACTGGGCGGCTAGGGCGTGTCGACCCCGAAGACCGTGTTCCGGTCGACCGGATGACCGTGTTCCGGCTGACACGCGCCGTTCCGCTCGGGGCCGTTGAGGTCTGGCGCCGGGTCACCGACTGGGGCGCGCACGCGGCGCGCATCCCCCTGACGACGCTCGCCTCGGTGACCCCGGGGCACATCGGGGCCGGCACCGTGTTCGTCGTCCGCTCGGCCGTGGGTCGCGCCGGCTTCGACGATCCGATGGAGGTGGTCCGCTGGGAACCTCCGGCGGACGGCCGCGACGGGCACTGCCGGCTGGAGAAGCGCGGCCGGGTCATCACGGGCTGGGCGGAGATCGAGGTGTGTGCCCAGGGACCGGGGTCGGTGGTGGTCTGGGCGGAGGAACTGCGTGTCCGGCCGCTGCCGGGCGCGCTGGATCCGCTGGTCGCCGGAGTGGCCCGGCGGGTGTTCGGCCGCGCGCTGGACGGGTTGCTGCGCGGCGACGGGGGCGGACCAGGCGGGCCTGGCCGAGCCGGTGGTCCTGACCAGCCCGGGTGACCTGGCTGACCCGGGTCTCCCGACCGACCCGGTGGCCCTGACCAGCCCGGTTGTCCCGACCGGCCCGGGTCATTGGGCAGTTGGCACCCTGAAGGTTGGCGTGAGAGCCTCGCGTCATCCCCTATCCGGAGGTATGGACATGACCCGCCGACTCCGCGCCGTACAGCTCGACTTCATCGAATCCGCGCCCCTGCGCCTGACGTTCACCACCGAAGTGTCCGCCCCGCCGGACGCGGTGTACCGGGCACTCGCCGAGGATTTGCCCGGCTGGCCCGACTGGTTCGACGCGATCTCGGAAGCCGTCCCGACCCGGGAGGGCGCGGGCCGGGAAATCAAGCTCCGGATAGGTTTCCGCTTCGAGGAGACGATCCTGGCCGCCGATCCCGCCGAGCGGTACGCGTACCGCGTCGACGCCACCAACGCGCCCGGGCCGAGCGCGCTGGTGGAGGACTGGCGGATCGCTCCGGCCGGCAGCGGCAGCCGGGTGCGGTGGATCTACGCGCTCGACGGATCCGCGCCCGCGCGGGCCGTCATGCGGCTGCTCGGCCCCGGGCTCGGGGTCTCCTTCCGCGCCTCGATGCGCAAGCTGGAGCGCAGACTCGCGAAGTCCGCCACGCTGTAGGACACATCCGTGACGGGGGCGCGCGGGACGGATCAGTCCGGCCAGACCCCCGTCGACAGAAAGCCCTCGATCGCCGCCGTGTATGGCGCGATGTCCAGGCCCTGCTCACTGAGCCAGTCGTCGGAGTAGTACTTGTCGAGATAGCGGTCGCCCGGGTCGCAGAGCAGGGTCACCACACTCCCCCGCTCCCCGGCCGCCACCATCTCGGCGATGATCTTGAGTGCGCTCCACAGCCCGGTGCCGGTGGAGCCGCCCGCCTTGCGGCCGATGGCGCTGTCCAGCGCGCGTACGGCCGCGACGCTCGCCGCGTCGGGCACCTTCATCATCCGGTCGATGGCGCCGGGCAGGAAGCTCGGTTCCATCCGCGGCCGGCCGATGCCCTCGATACGGGAGCCGCTGTCGCTGTGGGCACCGGGGTCGCCCCGGGTCCAGCCGTCGAAGAAGCAGGAGTTCTCCGGGTCGGGCACACAGATCCGGGTGTCGTACTGCAGATAGCGCACATAGCGGGCGATGGTCGCCGAGGTGCCCCCGGTGCCGGCGGTGGCGACGATCCAGGCGGGCTCGGGGTAGCGCTCCAGCCGCAGCTGCTGGTAGATCGATTCGGCGATGTTGTTGTTGCCGCGCCAGTCGGTGGCCCGCTCGGCGTAGGTGAACTGGTCCATGTAGTGGCCGCCGGTCCGCTCGGCGAGCGCCGCCGACTCCGCGTAGATCTGCCGGGCGGCATCGACGAAGTGGCACCGGCCGCCATGGAATTCGATCAGCCGGATCTTCTCGGGGCTGGTGGTGCGGGGCATCACGGCGACGAAGGGGACCCCGATCAGTTTGGCAAAGTACGCCTCGGAGACGGCGGTGGAGCCGCTGGAAGCCTCGATGACCGGTCTGTCGGGTCTGATCCAGCCGTTGCACAGCCCGTAGAGGAAGAGCGAACGGGCCAGCCGGTGCTTGAGGCTGCCGGTCGGATGGGTGGACTCGTCCTTGAGGTAGAGGTCGATGCCCCACCGCTCGGGCAGCGGAAAGCGCAGCAGATGGGTGTCGGCCGACCGGTTGGCATCCGCCTGGACCTTGCGGACGGCCTCTTTGAGCCAGGCCCGGTAGTCCGGATCACTGCGGTCGACATCGGCGGTCGCCGCTGCCCCGCCCGTCACTCGCCGCTCTTCGGTGCTCATGGCCGTCATACCTCGCGATGTTCGGTCCAGCCTGTCCCGACTGCCACAGTAAGCCCCTCACCTGGTCACATGTTCGCTTGGGGAATCCATAGGGGTCACTTGTGGTTGAGGGTGTGCGAGGCTTGTCGGGTCGTGTTCACTCGTACTGGTGCACACGGCCGGAGTTGGGCAGACTTCCAGCAGGACGACGCTACGAAGGGGGCGGTGGGCCGATGGCGATGACTGAGCCCGAGTACCGGGCCACAGGTGTACGGATCGAACGATGGCCGCGCTCGCTCACCAAGGCCGGGCAGGTGCGGATCAAGGACGGCACCCTGGAGTTGCTCACCAGCGCCGGCGGGGTGATCGACAGCGCTCCGGTGGACGCGGTCAGGGCGGGCAAGGCGTGGTTCGCCGATGAGGCGAGTGCGGCGCTGACGGTCAACGGCAAGCGCTATCGGCTGACCATGGGTCAGCGCGACCACCGGGCGGATCCGGAGACCCTGACCGGGCGGTTTCTGAAGGCTGTGCACAAGGCCGGCGCCCCCGAGAGCTGATCCCGAGAGTTGCCTCCGGGAGCTGACCCCGTGCGCTGAGGACCGCCCCTCACCGGAACGGTCCGTCACCCGGGCGGTACGTCACACGGGCGGTACGTCACACGGGTGGCCGGTCGCCCGATTGGTCGCCCGCCCGGTGGTCCGTCGCCGGGTGATCCCTCACCCCGGCGGCTCGTCACCCGAGTGGCGCATGCCCGCCGGCCGGGCGCCGCCGGGCATGAGGCGTACGCCGTGTGCGCTCCGGCCCACCGCCCGTCCGGCCCATGAGCCGGGAAGTGCTCCCGCTCCGCGCGGAGCGCCGAGTTGCGGGACGGGTCCGGCTGGTTCACGCTGATCTCACATCACTCAGGGTGCATCGGCGGTCACGCTGTGAACCAGCGTCCGCCGACCAAGAATCAGCAGGCGGCCAACTGCTGGATCCGTCCTTCGTCTTCTTCCGGACCTCTTTCGGGGAGTCGCAGCCGTGATCAGCCCGTCAAGCAGGCACTGCACGGTGGAGCTCCAAGCCCTGCCGTCGCGGATCGGTCAGGTCCGCAGAATCATTTCGGCGCAACTGCGCTACTGGCAACTCGATCCCTTGATCGACCA
The DNA here is from genome assembly GCF_053607985.1 of Streptomyces sp. NPDC055078. Classification (NCBI taxonomy): domain Bacteria; kingdom Bacillati; phylum Actinomycetota; class Actinomycetes; order Kitasatosporales; family Streptomycetaceae; genus Streptomyces; species Streptomyces sp. NPDC055078. Next base: position 523 of record NZ_JBSGUP010000397.1, on the reverse strand, counting down.
GGCGGCGCTCGGCGTCACCGAGTTGCTGACCAACGTCCATCAACATGCCCAGCCGGACAAGATGTGTGTCGTGGACATCGAGTTGCTGCTCGACCGGCTCACCGTCTCGGTCCATGACCACGACCCACGGCTGCCGACCGTGCGGACCGTGCCGGACGGCGATCTCTTCGCCACCTCCGGGCGCGGACTCGGCCTCATAGAGGCCGTCAGCGAGAACTGGGGCGTACGGCCGCGGGGCGAGACCGGCAAGACGGTCTGGTTCACGCTCGCCGCACCCGCCCCCGCGGGCGCTCCGGCACCGCGGCCGACGGCAAACGAGACGGCCGCGCGCGAGCCGGGGAGCGACCGGGCGGTGACGGACGAGCGATTCGCCCAACCCGCCGCCGACAGGGCGAGGGAACACGCCGGTACCCGGTCGGCCGTCGTTGGCTGACCGGGACCACGGCTCCAGGCCCGTACGGCCCATGGCCCCTGCGGGCCCAAGGACTGTACGGGGCCCAAGGACTGTACGGGGCCCATGGAC
>NZ_JBSGUP010000396.1:0-7672 GCF_053607985.1 Streptomyces sp. NPDC055078 | reverse complement strand
GGTCCTGCCGCCGAGGAGCGTGCGCAGCAGCTCGCCCTTGGCGGTGGTGGTGGCCGACTTGTCGGTCAGCGCGGACCGCAGCGAGGGATTGGAGTCCACGATGCGGCCGAACCGGAACAGCTCGTCCTCGACATCGTCGAGCGCGCCCGCCTGCTGGGCGGCCGTGAGGTCGGCGATGGACGCCAGCTCCTCCAGGCCGTCGACCAGGTCACGCGACTGCGACCAGCGGGAGCGGACGAGACCGGACACCAGGTCGGCGGTGTCGGGGCCCACCTGCCCGCTGAGCAGGCGCCCCGCCAGCTCGGCCTTGGCCTCGCCGGGCTGCGCCGGGTCGGTCAGGACCCGGCGCAGGGACACCTCGCGGTTGAGCAGCGCCGTGACGCCGGCCAGCTCCTCGGCGAGCTTCGCCGCGTCGACGGACGGGCGGTCCATCAGCGCGTCGAGGGACTCGCGTGCGGTGCCGAGCGCCTCACGGCTCGCTCCGCGCAGCGAAGCCGACCCAGACGCAGTCATCGGATCGCCTCTGCCTTCGCGCCGTCCTCAAGCTCGTCCAGGAAGCGGTCGATCGTACGGCTCTGGCGGGCGTGGTCCTCCAGGGACTCCCCGACGAGCCGGCCGGCCAGATCGGTCGCGAGCTTGCCGACGTCCTGACGGAGCGCGGCGGCAGCGGCCTTGCGGTCGGCCTGGATCTGGGCGTGACCGGCCGCGATGATCTCCTCACGCTGCCGCTGCCCCTCCGCCTTCATCTCCTGGATGATCGCGGTGCCCTGCTCGGACGCCTCCTGGCGCAGTCGGGCGGCCTCGTGGCGGGCCTCGGCGAGCTGCGCCTTGTACTGCTCAAGGACGCTCTCCGCCTCGGTCTTGGCCGCGTCGGCCTGCTCGATGCCGCCCTCGATGGCCTCCCTGCGCTGCTCCAGAACCTTGTTGATGTTCGGGAGGAGCTTCTTGGCCAGGAAGAAGAAGACGATGGCGAACGCGATCAGGCCGATGATGAGCTCGTCGGGATGCGGGATGAGCGGAGGCTGCTCCTCCGCCGCCGCAAGAGTGAACTGAGCGATCACATCAGTGCCTTCCATGAAAAGAATCTGGGCTGTCCGGTCGCCGTCTTAGTAGACGAAGCCCATGACGATGCCGATGAGGGCGAGCGCCTCACAGAAGGCGAAACCCATGATCTGGTTGGTACGGATCAGTCCGGCCGCCTCGGGCTGGCGGGCCAGGGCCTGGGTGCCGTTACCGAAGATGATGCCGACGCCGACGCCGGGGCCGATGGCGGCGAGACCGTAGCCGATCGAGGCGACGTTTCCTTCGACGGCGGCAAGGGTCTGGAGAGCGGACATGCCGGTTCTTCCTTCTCTTTCAAGGACCCGGTGGGGGTTGGCCACCGGACGTCTGGGGGGTGGAGGTGGTGCTGGACGAGAGACAGCGGGGCTCAGTGGTGCTCGGCGAGCGCGCCCTGGATGTAGCTGGAGGCCAGGAGGACGAAGACGTACGCCTGGACGGCCTGGATGAACAGCTCGAAGACGATCATCACCATGACCAGGATGAACGAGGTACCGGCGTACAGAATGCCGATGCCGTTCAGCAGGTACCAGCTGGCGACGGTGAACATCACGATGAGTAGATGCCCCGCGAACATGTTCGCGAAGAGCCGGACCGCGTGGGTGAAGGGCCGGATGATCAGGTTGGAGAAGAACTCCAGCACGACGACCAGCGGAAGGATCGGGCCGAGTTCCTTGTTGTAGCCGGTGATGTTCTTCCAGCCACCGGTGAAGCCGTGCTTCTTGAAGGTGAGCCCGACCCACAGGACGTACACAAGGAGGGCGAGGCCCGCCGGATAGGCGATCAGCGAGGTCACCGGGAACTGGGCGACCGGGATGATCGACCAGAGATTCATGATCCAGATGAAGAAGAAGAGCGAGACCATCAGCGGGACGTACTTCTCGCCGTCCTTCTTGCCGATGATCTCGTAGACGACTCCGCGCCGTACGAAGTCGTAGCCGGCCTCACCGACCATCTGGAGCTTGCCCGGCACCACCTTCGGCCGGCTGAACGCGGCCCAGAAGAATCCGACGACCACGATGGTGCTCACAAAGGCGAGCAGCATGGGCTTGTCGAACTCGAAGCCACCCACGGTGAAGAGGGGCTCGTACATGAAGGTGTGGAGCCCAGGGGCATTGAAGCCACACCCGGTGAAGAGTTGACAGTCCGCCTCGAAGGCGAGCATCTGGGGGTCAGCACTCACCGCGGGCTCCTTCAGCGTGGCGCATAGGTACGGCAACCTCGTTGTGTCGGCGCGGCGCGCAGCCGCGGTTCGGCACTGGACTGGTGTTACGGATGTGGGGGCGGCAGTGGGGCAGAGAGCCTCGCGTATGAGCGGGCGACAGCTCAGATGCCCGCGCCTGCAAAGCCGCAGTTGGCACCGGACGATAGCAGGGTCGTGAGGACCCCTTTATCCCGCCCCTACCTTTCACGCCGAAGACCCCGACTTCTGGGGCGTCGCGTCCTTCGCGGCCTCGGGATCGACGTAAAGGATCTTGGCCTTCAGATACGCCCGGGCCTGTGCGGCCACCCAGACGATCGTGGTCGCCAGCAGGGTGAGGGCGAAGACCTTGGAGTCGAAGAGCGTGGTGTCCTTGAACGCCGCCATGAAGATGAAGAGCAGCAGCAACTGGGCTGTGTAGAGCATCAGCCCCATGGCCTGGAACAAGTGCGGAAGCGATTTCGCGGTCCGCTGGAGCACCAGCAGACCGATACCCATGAAGAGGATGACGACCAGGGTCCCCACGGCGGCACCGAGTGCCCCCTTTCCACCGGCGAACACCCCGCCGACCGCGATGGCGACAACGCCGGCGGCAGCGGTGGGTACGGCGGTGTGCAGAAGGGTGCGTGCGTCGTTGGACGGCATGGCGGCAGCTCCGCTTCCTGGGAAAGTGGCAGTGGTGTGTCGTCATGGACGAGCGTAATCCCGGATCCGAGTCGGGTCCTCGGGGCCAACAGACCGTCGCACTACGGTCTTTCGGCTCTGTCGCCGGTTCTCGTGAACCGTATCACAAACTATTTGAAGAGGTCTTTACCCGAGCGTGTGCCAACTATCACACATGAGAGCTAACCCGCCCGTGTGTGCAGAGAAGCGGCGCCACCTTGTGTGGTATTGGACGCGTGGGAGGGAAATGTCACCCCCGGGTTCCGGCCTTCCTCCGGTCCGATGGCCGCGATCGAGCGCCCATCGCGGTCGCTCCGTTGACGCCCGCGCGGACGGGTGCGGACGGCCCCGTCCGGACCTCCCCGGCGGGTGCCGCCGCCTCGTGCCCGGGTGAAGAGAACGTTTGCATACGTGACTTACGACGCCGGTAGCGCGGTGGGACGAACATCTCCGCCCACCTCGGCGCGCGCGGGGTGAAGCGCGGCAGCAGCAGAAGCACCAGCCCCACCGCGCTCAGCCCCACGATCACCATCACGATCCACAGCGACGTCGAGTGCACCGAGTAGCCCACCACCCCGAAGGCGATCAGCGCGGACCAGAAGTACATGATCAGGACCGCGCGGCTGTGCGAGTGCCCGACGCCCAGCAGCCGGTGGTGCAGATGCCCCCGGTCGGCGGCGAACGGCGACTGCCCGTTCCAGGTCCGGCGCACCACCGCCAGCACCAGGTCCGCGAACGGGATCGCGATGATCGTCAGCGGCAGCATCAGCGGGATGAAGACCGGCAGGGCCGCGTGGGTGGCCTCCCGGGTCGAGCCCTCGAAGATCCTCAGGGCGTCCATGTCCACCTGACCGGTCACCGAGATCGCGGAGGCCGCGAGCACCAGGCCGATCAGCATCGACCCCGAATCGCCCATGAAGATGCGCGCCGGATGCATGTTGTGCGGCAGAAAGCCCAGGCACATCCCGATCAGGATCGCCGTGAACAGCGTCGCGGGGGCGGCGGCCTCGATGCCGTAGCTGACGGCGATCCGGTACGAGTAGAGGAAGAACGCCGCGGCGGCGAGGCACACCATGCCCGCGGCCAGGCCGTCCAGTCCGTCGACGAAGTTGACCGCGTTGATGGTGATCACGACGAGCGCCACGGTGAGCAGCGTGCCCTGCCAGTCGGTCAGCGAGACCGTGCCGACGCCGGGAACGGGGATCCAGATGATCGTCAGCCCCTGCATCACCATCACACCCGCGGCGATCATCTGGCCGCCGAGCTTGATCAGGGCGTCGATCTCGAACTTGTCGTCCAGGACACCGATGATCCAGATCAGGGCGGCGCCGGAGAGCAGCGCGCGCGGTTCGTTCGACAGCTCGAAGACACCGTTCAGATTCTGGAGGTGGTCGGCGACCAGCAGACCGGCGCAGAGACCGAAGAACATGGCGATGCCGCCGAGCCGCGGTGTCGGTTCTCGGTGGACGTCACGGGCGCGGATCTCCGGCATCGCCCCGGTCGCGATGGCGAACTTGCGCACCGGACCGGTCAGCAGATAGGTCACCGCAGCCGTGATACAGAGCGTCAGCAGATAATCACGCACGGGCTGCCCCACAGGAATCGCTGGCCATCAGCCCCACACCCTAGCCGTGGTGGCCATATGTTTGAGGACATACGGGCGCCGATGACGGTTGCACAGGATTCCGGCTACCCCTGATAAGGGGGAAATCTACCGGCAAGCTCGCGCACTTCCGTACGTACCCTCCCGGCCGGTTCATCATCTTCACGTATCGCCGCGGTGAACAGCGCCGCGATACGGGCCATCTCCCGCTCCCCCATGCCCTGCGTGGTGACCGCCGCGGTGCCCAGCCGGATGCCGCGCCCGTCCCCGTACGGCAGCGCGCAGGTGTCCAGGACGATGCCCGCCGCCGCGAGCCGGCCCCGGGCCGTCCGGCCGTCCGGGCCCAGCGGGGTGGGGTCGGCACCGATCAGATGGGTGTCGGTGCCGCCGGTGAGCACCGCGAAGCCCTCGTCCGCGAGACAGCCGGCCAGCACCCGGGCGTTGGCGACCACCTGATGGGCGTAGGCCGTGAACGCCGGGGTAGCCGCCTCCCCGAAGGCGACGGCCTTCGCCGCGATCGTGTGCATCTGCGCGCCGCCCTGCGTGAACGGGAACACCGCCCGGTCGACACGCTCGGCGAGGCCGTGGCCGCACAGGATCATCCCGCCGCGCGGGCCGCGCAGCACCTTGTGGGTGGTGGCGCACACCACATCCGCGTACGGGACGGGGCTCGGCGCCGCGCCGCCCGCGATCAGGCCCATCGGGTGGGCGGAGTCCGCGATCAGATACGCGCCCACCTCGTCGGCGATCTCCCGGAACAGCGCGTAGTCGGGGTGGCGGGGATAGGAGATCGAGCCGCACACGACGGCCTTGGGGCGGTGCTTGCGGGCCAGGACGCGGACCTGTTCGTAGTCGATCAGACCGGTCTCCGCCTCGACGCCGTAACCGACGAAGTCGAACCACCGGCCGGAGAAGTTGGCGGGCGAGCCATGGGTGAGATGACCTCCGTGCGCAAGTCCCATCGCGAGCACCGTGTCCCCCGGCCTGAGAAGGGCCGCGTACGCCGCCAGGACGGCCGCGGAGCCCGAGTGCGGCTGGACGTTCGCGTGCTCGGCCCCGAAGAGCGCGGTGGCCCGGTCAACGGCGATCCGCTCGGCCGCGTCGGCGTACTCGCAGCCGCCGTGGTGACGGGCGCCCGGGTAACCCTCGGCGTACTTGTTGGCCAGCGGGGAGCCGAGGGCGGCGAGGACCGCGGGCGAGACGAAGTTCTCCGCCGCGATCAGCTGGAGCGTGTCGCTCTGGCGCTGCCGCTCACCCAGGATCACACCGGCGATCTCGGGGTCCTGCCGGAGGAGGGGGGCGAAGCCGGTGGGGGTGGGGGCGGTACCGGTGCTGGCGGCCATCGTGGGCTCCGTGCGCTCGCGTACGTACCCCTCCAATGTAGGCCGCCCCCGCGGCTCCCGCCCAGCGCCCTCGTCCGTGTGACCTTGGCATTTCAGCCCGTCCGGCGATTGAGGACACCCCGCAGGGGTGCGTCAGCCGACGGCGCGGCCGACCCCCGGGGCTCCGCCCCGGACCGCCCCCTACGCCCTGCGGCGTGGGGGGACCCCCAGCGCCTAAACGCCGGCGAGGCTGAATTTGCTTGCCCAGGTCCCCTGGTTTCCAGGCGGGGGTGGATGCGCTTGGCTTGCGAGCCTGCCGCGCATGGCGTGGGCGTGCACATTCAGCCCGTCCGGCGATTGAGGACACGCCCGCAGGGTGTGCGGAACAAGACCCAGGGACGGGGAAACGGCGGCGTCGCGCAGGCGCGGGCGCGGGCGCGGGGAAGGCCCGCTCGGATCAGGCGCGGGAGGGCGCGGGCAGACCCGTGAGGGCGGTGACCACAGGGTCGAGCGCCTGGTCGATCTCGTCGCCGATCGAGCGGAAGAACGTGATCGGCGCACCGTACGGATCGTAGACCTCGTCCGCGTCCGCGCTCGGCGCCAGCAGCCACCCCCGCAGCGCCGCCGCCGCCCGCACCAGCGCCCGGGCCCGCTCGACGACGCCGTCGGCGCGCGGATCGGGGAGCGTGGCGGGGTCGATGGCCCGGACGAGGCGGGTGAACTCCTTGAGGGTGAACGTGCGCAGCCCCGCCGAGTGGCCCATGGAGATGACCTGCGCACGGTGGTCACGGGTCGCGGTGAGGACGAGATCGGCGCGGATGACATGTTCATCGAGCAGCTCGCGGCCGGTGAACCCGGTGGCGTCCGCCCCGAAGTCCGCGAGGACGACCTCCGCGTTGGCCTCCATCGGGGCCCCCTCATGCCCCCAGGTCCCGGCGCTCTCCACGATCAGCCCGCTGGTGAGCGGATCGCCGAGGCGCCCGCTGAGGGCATGGCGGGTCAGCCGCTCGGTGATCGGGGAGCGGCAGACGTTGCCGGTGCTGACGTGGAGGATCCTGAAGGTGCCGACGGCGGTGACCGCACCTATGCCACGCCCCTCAGGGGCGGTCAAGGGGCCACCTCAAGGTCGGGTACGACTTTGCGCAGCTCGTCCGCGTCGAGCGCGCCCGCGCGCAGCAGCACCGGGACCTTGCCGGTGACGTCGACGATCGAGGAGGGCACGATGCCGGGCGTGGGCCCGCCGTCGAGGTAGACGGAGACGGTGTCGCCGAGCATCTGCTGCGCCGCGTCGCAGGTCTCGGGCGCGGGATACCCCGTGAGGTTGGCCGACGACACGGCCATCGGGCCGACCTCGGTGAGCAGTTCGATCGCGACGGGGTGCAGCGGCATCCGGATCGCCACGGTGCCCCGGGTGTCCCCCAGGTCCCACTGGAGCGACGGCTGGTGCCGGGCGACAAGGGTGAGCGCGCCGGGCCAGAAGGCGTCGACCAGTTCCCAGGCGTCCTCGGAGAAGTCGGTGACCAGGCCGTGGAGCGTGGTGGGCGATCCGATGAGGACCGGGGTGGGCATATTGCGGCCCCGCCCCTTGGCCGTCAGCAGATCGGCGACGGCCTCGGATCCGAAGGCGTCCGCGCCGATGCCGTAGACAGTGTCGGTGGGCAGGACGACCAGTTCGCCGCGGCGTACGGCGGAGGCTGCCTCGCGCAGACCGGTCGCGCGGTCGCCGGCATCGTTGCAGTCGTATCGCCTGGCCATCAGTAGCGCTCCCTTTTTTTAAGTGCTCGGTTCTCCTCCGGGGCGCTCAAGCGTGTGTCGACGGTCGAT
>NZ_JBSGUP010000395.1:0-7676 GCF_053607985.1 Streptomyces sp. NPDC055078 | reverse complement strand
CGCCCGTTTGGAGTCACTCAGCGCGCCGTTGCGGACCGGTCTTCATACCGTGTGCTTATGAACCACACGCCCCGCTTCAGCACCGCGTTCCGCTGCACACTGCTGGTCCTCACCCTGGGAGCGGTCGCGACCGCGTGCGGCGATTCCGACACCCATCCGCTCTCCACGAAGCCGTTCGACGCGGCCGAGCAGATCGCGTTCAACACGCCCGGGGACCGCCGTAAGGCCGATCCGGACAAGCCTCTTGAGGTGACCGTCAAGGGAGACGACGGCCGGATCACCGATGTGACGGTCGTCGACGACTCGGGCCACCATCTCGCGGGCGAACTCTCCGCGGACGGCAGCCGCTGGCGCTCCACCGGCGCCCTGTCGGCAGGCGCCAAGTACACCGCCAGGGTCGCCACGGAGGACTCCGAGGGCTCCCCGGGCACCCGTACGCTCACCTTTGAGACCTCCCCGGCCAAGCGGCTGCTGACCGTCGGCTTCGGCCCGGAGAAGGGCACCTACGGCGTCGGCCAGCCCATCACCGCGGAACTGAGCCTGCCGGTCAAGGACAAGGCGGCCCGAGCGGTCGTCGAACGCGCGCTCAAGGTCGACTCCAAGCCCTCGGCGGACGGCGCCTGGCACTGGGTCGACGACAAGAACCTCCACTTCAGGCCCAAGGACTACTGGCCCGCCGGCGCCACCGTCACCGCCGCCAGCAACCTCCAGGGCGTGAAGATCTCCCACCAGCTCCACGGTGGCGCCTCCAAGCCGCTCAACCTCACCATCGGCGACCGGGTCGAGGCCATCACCGACGCCTCGTCCCACCAGATGACGGTCAAGCGCAACGGCGAAGTGATCAACACCATTCCGGTGACCACCGGCAAGCCCGGCTTCTCCACCCGCAACGGCGTCAAGGTGGTGCTCGGCAAGGAGTACTTCGTCCGGATGCGCGGCACCAGCGTCGGCATCTACGGCTCGGAGGGCTACGACCTGCCCGTCTACTACGCCACCCGGGTGACCTGGAGCGGCGAGTACGTCCACGCCGCGCCCTGGTCGGTCGGCTCACATGGATACGCGAACGTCAGCCACGGCTGCACCGGAATGTCCACCGGCAACGCGGCGTGGTTCTACGAGACCGTCCGCGAGGGCGACATCGTCCAGGTCGTCAACAGCTACGGCGACGAGATGGACCCGTTCGGCAATGGCTTCGGTGACTGGAATCTGTCCTGGGACGAGTGGCGCAAGGGCAGCGCCCTGGTGGCCGGGACCAGGGACGGCAGCGATCCCGCCGATGCGGCACGGCTGCGTCCCCAGGTCTAGGAAACGGCGTGAAAGCTCCCACGAGGGCGCCCGGCCCGCGGCGGTACACCGCAGGTCCGCCCGCGACCGCCCGCGACACCCCGAATCCCGGCGGGCGGTCAGGCCACCCTGGGCTCGATGGACAGCCGTTCCCGCAGCAGCGAGGCCAGCGCTGCGGCGAACTCGACCGGCTCCACCGGAAGGGTCACCGCCGCCTCCGCGCGGCTCCAGGTGGCCAGCCAGGCGTCCTGCGGGCGGCCGATCAGCAGCAGCACGGGCGGGCAGTCGAAGATCTCGTCCTTGATCTGCCGGCACACCCCCATACCGCCGGCGGGCACGGTCTCGCCGTCCAGCACACAGACGTCGATGCCGCCCTGCTCCAGCCGTGTCAGCACGGCGGGCAGGGTCGCGCACTCGAAGAACTCGACCGGCGGGACATCGGCCGCGGGCCTGCGTCCGGCGGCCAGCCGCACCTGTTCACGGGTGTTGGCGTCATCGCTGTAGACCAGCACGGTGGCGGTCGGCTGCATCGTTCCTCCGCGGCGTTGGATGTGCGTCGTTGGACGTCGGTGGGTGTCGGTGGGCGATCGGCGGATCAGGGACCCGATGGGCCGGATCGTACTCGCTCCAACTCCGGGGAAACAGCGGTTCCCCCACCCGCCGCCGCCCCTCCGATGGGCCGTTCGGGCAGGACAGGGGCCACTGACACACCGAACGGCACCCCCCGGAGTGAGGGCGGGATAAGCGACCGACATAATGTCGGTCGTGGCGACAGCAACGACAGTAGAAACCGGGCACGCGCACCCGTCGGTCAATCGGCCGAACCTCACCAGCGTCGGAACCATCATCTGGTTGAGTTCCGAGCTGATGTTCTTCGCGGCCCTCTTCGCGATGTACTTCACCCTGCGATCGGTAACGGGTGCCGACTTCTGGGCCGAGAGAGCCGACCTTCTGAACTTTCCGTTCTCGGCGACCAACACCACGATCCTGGTGCTCTCCTCCCTCACCTGCCAGCTCGGCGTATTCGCAGCCGAGCGCGGTGATGTGAAGAAGCTCCGCACCTGGTTCGTGATCACCTTCATCATGGGTGCGGTCTTCGTCGGCGGTCAGGTGTACGAGTACACCGAGCTGGTCCAGCACGGGATGTCTCTCTCGTCGGATCCGTACGGCTCGGTGTTCTACCTGACCACCGGCTTCCACGGACTGCATGTGACGGGTGGCCTGATCGCCTTCCTGCTGGTCCTGGGCCGGACGTACGCGGCCAGGAGATTCACCCATGAGCAGGCAACCGCCGCCATCGTCGTGTCCTACTACTGGCACTTCGTCGATGTCGTCTGGATCGGCCTCTTCGCCACGATCTACATGATCAAGTAACGGCGCGGGCGCAGCCGCCCGAAGCAGTCACAGTCCAGAAGCATCGACGCAGAAAATCCTGACACCGGGGTAATCCGTGAAAAAGCTCTCCGCACGACGACGCCATCCGCTGGCGGCGGTCGTCGTCCTACTTCTCGCGCTGGCGGCCACCGGGGGGCTGTATGCCGCGTTCGCGCCCGCGGACAAGGCACAGGCCGATGAAACCTCCCAGTCCCTCGCCATCGAGGAGGGCAAGAAGCTCTACACCGTCGGCTGTGCCACTTGCCACGGAACCGGCGGTCAGGGCACTACTGACGGCCCGAGCCTGGTGGGTGTCGGCTCCGCTGCCGTCGACTTCCAGGTAGGCACCGGGCGGATGCCCGCGCAGCAGCCGGGCGCCCAGGTGCCGAAGAAGAAGGTCATCTACAAGCAGCACGAGATCGACCAGATCGCCGCTTACGTCGCCTCGCTCGGCGCCGGTCCGATCACGCCCACCGAGAAGCAGTACAGCCCCCGGGGCGCGGACGCCGCCAAGGGCGGCGACCTGTTCCGGACCAACTGCGCGCAGTGCCACAACTTCACCGGCAAGGGAGGCGCGCTGACCGACGGCAAGTACGCCCCCACCGTGGAGGGCGCGAGCGCCAAGCATATCTACGAGGCCATGCAGACCGGCCCGCAGAACATGCCGTCCTTCCCCGACGGAATCCTCCCGGAGAAGGAGAAGCAGGACATCATCGCGTATGTCGAGACCATGAACGATCCCGACAAGGCATCCAGCCCCGGCGGTCTGTCGCTGGGTGGTCTCGGCCCCGTGAGTGAGGGCCTCTTCGCCTGGATCTTCGGTCTGGGTGCGTTGATCGCAGCTGCCGTCTGGGTCGCGGCCCACACCGCTAAGGCCAAGAAGTCATGAGTAGCCAAGACATTCCAGAAGAGAACCTGCCGGACGAGCAGGCCACCGCGCACGGCGCGGGAGGGCACGGGACGGCCACCGCCGTCGCCCAGCGGGCGGACGACGATCCCTTCCACGACCCGGGGCTGCCGGCCCACAAGCCGCGCATCCAGGACATCGACGAGCGGGCAGCGAAGCGCTCCGAGCGCACCGTCGCCTTTCTGTTCGTGCTGTCGATGCTGTCGACGATCGCGTTCATCGCCTGCTTTGTGATCTTCCCGGTCGACAAGCTCGTCTACATCTGGCCCTTCGGCCGGGTGAGCGCGCTGAACTTCTCGCTGGGCTGGACGCTCGGCGGCGCCCTCTTCTTCATCGGCGCGGGCGCGGTCCACTGGGCCCGCACCCTGATGTCCGATGTGGAGATCGCCGACGAGCGCCACCCCATCGAGGCGACCCCCGAGGTCAAGGCCAAGGTGGTGGCGGACCTCGCCGCGGGCAACGAGGAGTCCGGCTTCGGCCGGCGCAAGCTGATCCGCAACACCATGTTCGGCGCGATGGCCCTGGTGCCGCTCTCCGGTGTGGTGCTGCTGCGCGACCTCGGTCCGCTGCCCGAGAGGAAGCTGCGCGAGACCCTGTGGGCCAAGGGCAAGCAGCTCATCAACATGAACACGCAGGAGCCGCTGCGCCCCGAGGACATCTCGGTGGGCTCGCTCGTCTTCGCCATGCCCGAGGGCCTGGAGATGGACAGCCACGATTTCCAGAAGGAGATCGGCAAGGCCGCCCTGATGATCGTCCGGATCCGTCCCGACGACATCAAGGACAAGCGCGAGCTGGAGTGGTCGCACGACGGCATCGTGGCGTTCTCCAAGATCTGCACCCACGTCGGCTGCCCGATCAGCCTGTACGAGCAGCAGACGCACCACGTGCTCTGCCCGTGTCACCAATCCACCTTCGACCTCTCCGACGGTGCCAAGGTCATCTTCGGCCCCGCAGGTCACCCCCTTCCGCAGCTGCGGATCGGAGTGAACGCCGAGGGCAACCTTGAGGCGCTCGGCGACTTCGCGGAGCCTGTCGGTGCATCCTTCTGGGAGCGCGGATGAGTACTACTACGACCGAGAACAAGACCACCGCGCGCAAGGCACCCGCCGGTGAGCGGGTCGCGGACTGGGCGGACGGCCGGCTCGGGATCTACTCCCTGGCCAAGGCCAATATGCGCAAGATCTTCCCGGACCACTGGTCCTTCATGCTCGGTGAGATCTGCCTCTACAGCTTCATCATCATCATCCTCACGGGTGTGTATCTGACGCTGTTCTTCAACCCCTCCATGGGCGAGATCGTCTACGAGGGCAGTTACGTCCCGCTCCAGGGCGTCCGGATGTCGGAGGCGTACGCCTCGACGCTGGACATCAGCTTCGACGTCCGCGGCGGTCTGCTTATCCGGCAGATCCACCACTGGGCCGCCCTGATCTTCGTCGCGGCGATGATGGTCCACATGATGCGCGTCTTCTTCACGGGCGCGTTCCGCAAGCCGCGCGAGGTCAACTGGCTGTTCGGCTTCCTGCTGCTCGTCCTCGGCATGTTCACCGGGTTCACCGGTTACTCGCTCCCGGACGACCTGCTCTCCGGCACCGGTGTCCGCTTCGTGCAGGGCGCGATCCTGTCCGTGCCGATCGTCGGTACGTACATCTCGATGTTCCTCTTCGGCGGGGAGTTCCCGGGCCACGACTTCGTGCCCAGGTTCTACTCGATCCACATCCTGCTGCTGCCGGGCATCATGCTCGGACTGCTGGTGGGCCATCTGATCCTCGTCGTGTACCACAAGCACACCCAGTACCCCGGCCCCGGCCGGACCAACAAGAACGTCGTCGGCATGCCGCTGATGCCGGTCTACATGGCCAAGGCGGGCGGCTTCTTCTTCCTGGTCTTCGGCATCATCGCGGTGGTCGCCGCCGTCGCGACCCTCAACCCGATCTGGGCGCTGGGCCCCTATCGGATCGACCAGGTCTCCACGGGCGCGCAACCCGACTGGTACATGGGCTTCGCCGAGGGCCTGATCCGAGTGATGCCTGGCTGGGAGATCAACGCCTGGGGTCATACGCTCGCCCTGGGTGTGTTCATCCCGCTGGTGGTCTTCCCGCTGGTGCTGGGCGCGATCGCGGCCTACCCGTTCATCGAGTCCTGGGTCACCGGGGACAAGCGCGAGCACCACATCCTGGACCGCCCGCGCAACGCCCCGACGCGCACCGCCTTCGGTGTGGCCTGGCTGTTCGCGTACTTCATCATGCTGTTGGGCGGCGGCAACGACATCGTGGCCACGCACTTCAATCTGTCGATCAACGCGATCACATGGTTCGTCCGGATCTTCTTCTTCGCCGGACCGGTCCTCGCCTTCATCATCACCAAACGGATCTGTCTCGGCCTCCAGCGCCGCGACCGGGACAAGGTGCTGCACGGACGCGAGTCCGGCATCATCAAGCGCCTGCCGCACGGTGAGTTCGTCGAGGTCCATGAGCCGCTCAGCCAGGGCGACCTGTACAAGCTCACCGCGCACGAGCAGTACAAGCCCGCGGAGATCGGCCCCGCCGTCGACGAGCACGGGGTGAAGCGGAAGGTCGGCCCGGCCGAGAAGCTCCGGGCCAGGCTCAGCAAGAGCTACTACGGCGAGGGGAACCAGATCCCCAAGCCGACCGGCGAGGAGTACAAGGAGATCACCAGCGGCGACGGCCACCACTGACCGTCCCCACCTCGCGAAGTTCGCCACAGCGGGAGCCCCGTCCAATGACCGGACGGGGCTCTTCGCCGTCCCCGGGGCTGGATAGGGTGGGAGGCATCCCATTCGCCCGTGGACCCTGGAGCGGACCATGAACGTTGTGACCCCGGCAGGCGGCGACAGCGTGGCGGACCTCTCCTGGCCCGGCGTGCTGAACTCCCTCCTCGACAACCACGACCAGAGCGCGGACGCCACCGCGTGGGCGATGGACCGCATCCTCAGCGGCGAGGCGACGAACGCGCAGATCGCCGGGTTCGCGGTCGCCCTGCGGGCCAAGGGCGTGACCGTCGAGGAGTTCTCCGGTCTCGTCCGGACCATGTACGCGCACGCCAATCTGATCGAGGTGCCCGGCGCGACCGTCGACATCGTCGGCACGGGCGGCGACGGCGCGAAGACGGTGAACATCTCCACCATGTCCGCGATCGTCGTCGCCGGTACGGGGGCGAAGGTCGTCAAGCACGGCAGCCGGGCCGCGTCCAGCGCGTCGGGCGCCTCCGATGTCCTGGAGAAGCTGGGCGTCAATCTGGAGCTGTCCCCGCGCCGTGTCGCGGAGGTCGCGGAGGAGGCGGGGATCACCTTCTGCTTCGCGGTGAAGTTCCATCCGGCGCTGCGGCACGTGGCGGCGGCGCGCAAGGAACTGGGCATCCGTACGTTGTTCAACTTCCTGGGGCCCGTGACCAACCCGGCGCGGGTGAAGGCCCAGGCCACCGGGGTCGCCGACCCCGTGATGGCCCCCATCCTGGCCGGGGTGCTCGCGCGGCGCGGCTCCTCCGCGCTGGTCTTCCGCGGGGACGACGGTCTCGACGAGCTGACGACGACGGCGACGTCCCGGGTCTGGGTGGTACGGGACGGCTCGGTCACCGAGGAGTCCTTCGACCCCCGCGACCTCGGCATCGAGGTGGTCCCGGTGGCGGCCCTGCGCGGCGCCGACGCCTCCTTCAACGCCGACGTCGCCCGCCGCGTCCTGAGCGGCGACCCCGGCCCGGTGCGGGACGCGGTCCTCCTCAACGCCGCCGCCGCCCTGGTCGCCCTCACCCCGGCCGACGCCCCCCTCAACGACCAGCTCGCGGCGGGTATCGCGCGCGCGGCCGAGTCCATCGACTCGGGGGCGGCGGCGGCGGTACTGGAGCGCTGGGTGGCCGCGAGCCACGCGTAGCGCCTCCGGCGGGGTGGGCGGGCTGTCCCGGGTCCCGACCCGAACCGGGTTGCGGTCCGGTCCGGTCCGGGTCCGGGGTATGCGAGTCCCGCCGGTGCGTCCGGAAGCGCACCCTCCGTGGAGCGGCACGCCCTCCGGGCGTGTCCTCAAACTCCCCCAGGCTTCGTCCGGGGGGACCCCAACGGGCTTATTGTGCGCACCCGGGTCCGGAAAATCAGCCTCGT
>NZ_JBSGUP010000394.1:0-7681 GCF_053607985.1 Streptomyces sp. NPDC055078 | reverse complement strand
CCGCCCCCCCGGGTCCCCGGGGGGGGGCCCCCCCCAACCCCCCCCCCGCCGGTGGCGCCCGCCGGGGGGGCGGGGGCGGCCCCCCCCCAAGGACCCGGGCCAACGCCCATGCCCCAGGCCGCAGGGCCTAAACGCCAGGGACCGGAGGCCGGGGCTCACGGCGCACAGCGCACGGCGCAAAGCCCGAGACGGGGCCGGCGGCCACCAACCCGGCACAGAGGCCCAGGCGCCTGCCAAGGCGCAAGCCCCTACCCCCGCTCCCGCTCCTCCACCCACGCGTTGTACGCCGCCACCTTCGCCCTCCTCGCCACCCGCTCCACGCCCCGCAGCACCTCCCCCCTCGCCCCCATCTCCGACGCGCTCACCGCACCGCCGTCCCCGTTCTCGTACGCCATCGACACCAGCAGCCCCACCCGCTGGGCCAGCTCCAGCACCCGGACCGCCCGCGGCGGATACCCCGGTGCCAGGGCCGAGCGCCCCCGCTCCGTCCGCGCCCGGTACGCGTCGATCGCCGCCTCCGCCACCGGCCCGGACGCCGCCACATCGATCCGCGACAGCGCGTCCGTCGCCTCCCGCAGCGCCTCCGCCAGCTCCCGCTCGGCCTCCCCGAGCGAGGGCACATCCGCGGGCGGCGCCTGCCGCACCGGCAGACAGCGCCAGACGACCTCGACATGGACATCGGCGGCACCGGGCCCGGACCCCGCCTCGGTCACCTCCGGCACCAGCCCGTACCCCGCCCCGTAGCCGACGACGGCCTCCGCCGCGTCCAGCGCCCGGGCATTGAACTCGGCGGGCCCGCTCAGCCCCAGCGGATGCCCCGGCGCGGGCAGCGCGACCCGCCAGCCGGTCACCCCCAGCAGCCGCAGCCGCCCCAGCGCCAGGGTGAGCCCGACCGGGCCCGCCTCACCCGGCAGCCCCTCCACCCGGTGCACCGCGTCGTCACCGACGATCGCGAGCGCCGCGTCGTCCGGTGATGCAATCCCGGCCAGCAGAGCGTTCCCCCATGCGGCCAGCCGACCTGATCGTGGTTCCGAAAGCATGCACACAGACTAAGGACCCGGCTAAGGATCGGACCGGGGGACGGGGTTACTCGGCCGGTGGCGTAGGTTTTCCCTGGGGGCTGTGCCCACAGGCACACAGAGCCTCCACACACCTCAAGACGATTGCATGGGGAGACAACGCGCTCATGAGCGATGTACTGGAGCTGGTGGACGTATCCGTGGTCCGCGACGGACGCGCTCTGGTGGACGACGTCTCCTGGTCGGTCAAGGAAGGGGAGCGCTGGGTCATCCTCGGCCCCAACGGCGCCGGCAAGACGACTCTCCTCAACATCGCTTCCAGCTATGTGTTCCCGACCTCCGGCACGGTCAGAATCCTCGACGAGCGCCTCGGCGGCGTCGGCGTCGACGTCTTCGACCTCCGTCCCCGTATCGGCATGGCCGGAATCGCCATGGCCGACAAGCTGCCCAAGCGCCAGACCGTGCTGCAGACGGTCCTCACCGCCGCGTACGGCATGACCGCCACCTGGCACGAGGACTACGACGCCGTCGACGAGGAGCGCGCCCGCGCCTTCCTCGACCGCCTCGGCATGTCCGACTACCTCCAGCGCAGGTTCGGCACGCTCTCCGAGGGCGAGCGCAAGCGCACCCTGATCGCCCGCGCGATGATGACCGACCCGGAGCTGCTGCTGCTCGACGAGCCCGCGGCGGGTCTCGACCTCGGTGGCCGCGAGGACCTGGTGCGCCGCCTCGGCCGCCTCGCCCGCGACCCGTACGCCCCCTCCATGATCATGGTCACCCACCATGTCGAGGAGATCGCCCCCGGCTTCACCCATGTCCTGATGATCCGGCAGGGCAAGGTTCTGGCGGCGGGCCCCATGGAGACCGAACTGACCTCCCGCAATCTCTCGCTCTGCTTCGGCCTCCCGCTGCTGGTCGAGCGCAACGGCCGCCGCTGGACCGCCCAGGGCCTCCCGCTCGGCTGAGACCGGCCGAGACCACCGTCCGGGAACACCGGCTGAGGACACGGCCGAGAACACCCGTACCGCACCACACCCACAGCTCACAGCACCCCCTGACGGTACGGCGAAATCCGCTTCCGGCCCGTGCCGACCCACCCCTGCCCCCTGTCGGGACCCGAGCCGCGCACCTACCATGACCTTGTGGAAATCGACGCATGGGTGTGGTGGCTGATCGGCGCGGTCGGACTGGGCATTCCGCTCGTCATGACGGCCATGCCCGAGTTCGGAATGCTGTCGGCCGGAGCTGTCGCCGCGGCGGTCGTCGCGGCCCTCGGCGGCGGAGTCGTCGCCCAAGTGCTCGTGTTCGCCGTGGTCTCCGTCGCCCTTATCGCGGTCGTACGTCCGATCGCCACCCGCCAGCGGGCCGGACGCCAGCAATTCGCCAGCGGAGTCGACGCGCTGAAAGGCCGTCAGGCAGTCGTCCTGGAACGGGTGGACGCCGACGGCGGCCGTATCAAACTCGCCGGCGAGATCTGGTCCGCGCGCTCCCTGGACGCCGGAATGACCTACGAAGCGGGCCAGCAGGTCGATGTGGTCGAGATCGACGGCGCCACAGCTGTCGTGATGTAACCCCTGATCCGAGACAACGGGGCGGAAGGCGCCACACGCAGGCGTATGGTCTGGAAAACTCGATCATCAGAAACATCCGGCAGCGAAGGGCTTGGGGAACGCGATGCAACCGATCATCATCGTCCTGATCATTCTGGTGGTGCTCGTCTTCATCGCCTTGATCAAGACGATCCAGGTCATCCCCCAGGCCAGCGCCGCCATCGTCGAACGCTTCGGGCGCTACACCCGCACCCTGAACGCCGGACTGAACATCGTCGTCCCGTTCATCGACTCCATCCGCAACCGCATCGACCTGCGTGAGCAGGTCGTCCCCTTCCCGCCCCAGCCGGTGATCACCCAGGACAACCTGGTGGTCAACATCGACACCGTCATCTACTACCAGGTGACCGACGCCCGCGCCGCGACCTATGAGGTCGCCAGCTACATCCAGGCCATCGAGCAGCTCACCGTCACCACCCTGCGGAACATCATCGGCGGCATGGACCTGGAGCGGACGCTGACCTCCCGCGAGGAGATCAACGCCGCCCTGCGCGGAGTCCTCGACGAAGCCACCGGCAAGTGGGGCATCCGCGTCAACCGCGTCGAGCTGAAGGCCATCGAGCCGCCCACCTCCATCCAGGACTCGATGGAGAAGCAGATGCGCGCCGACCGCGACAAGCGCGCCGCGATCCTCACCGCCGAAGGCATCCGCCAGTCGCAGATCCTCACCGCCGAGGGCGAGAAGCAGTCCGCCATCCTGCGCGCCGAGGGCGAGGCGAAGGCGGCGGCCCTGCGCGCGGAGGGCGAGGCCCAGGCCATCCGTACCGTCTTCGAATCCATCCACGCCGGAGACCCGGACCAGAAGCTGCTGTCCTACCAGTACCTCCAGATGCTCCCCAAGATCGCCGAGGGCGACGCCAACAAGCTCTGGATCGTGCCCAGCGAGATCGGCGACGCCCTTAAGGGCCTCTCCGGCGCCTTCGGCAACCTCGGCGGCGGGATGCCCGGTTTCAACACCGGCTCGGAACGCCGTGAGGAGCCCCCGGTCACCTGACGCCCACCCCCGGTCGGGCATGATCGGTGCATCCGGCACCGATCATGGAGGGCGTCAGCATGACCATCTGGGAGATGCTCGCCGTCTTCGCCGCGGGTGTCAGTGCCGGCACCATCAACACCATCGTCGGCTCGGGGACCCTGATCACCTTCCCGGTACTCCTCGCCACCGGCCTGGCCCCGGTGACCGCGACCGTCTCCAACGCGCTGGGCCTGATCCCCGGCGCGATCAGCGGAGCCATCGGCTACCGCGCGGAACTCAAGGGCCAGCGCCGCCGCGTCCTGCGCCTCAGCGCCGTCGCCGCGGTCGGCGGCATCTGCGGAGCCGTACTCCTGCTGACACTGCCGTCGACGGCCTTCGAGACCATCGTGCCCGTCCTCGTCGCCCTCGCCCTCGTCCTGGTCGTCCTCCAGCCCCGGATCTCCCGGGCCGTCCAGCGCCGCCGCGAACGCAAGGGCACCGTCGCCCACCCCGACGGCGGCCCGCTCCTGTCCCTGGGTCTGCTGCTCTCCAGCGTCTACGGCGGCTACTTCACCGCGGCCCAGGGGATCATCTACGTCTCCCTGATGGGCATGACGCTCGACGAGACCCTCCAGCGCATCAACGCCGTCAAGAACGTCCTCGCCGCCGTCGTCAACAGCGTCGCCGCGCTCTTCTTCCTCTTCGTCGCCGACTTCGAATGGACCGCCGTCCTCCTGATCGCGATCGGCTCCACCATCGGCGGCCAGGTGGGCGCGAAGATAGGCCGCCGGCTGCCCCCGACCGCACTGCGCGCCATCATCGTGGCCGTCGGCACCGTCGCGATCGTGCAGCTCCTGCTGCGCCGCTTCGGCTGACACACCGAAGCCCGCTCCCGTCGCACCGACGTGAGCGGGCTCCACCTCACCTCTCCACCCGGCTACGCTGCGGGCCGCGCCGCGAGCCACTCGGGCAGCACCGACCGCTCGCCCACCTTCATCCCCAGCAGCATCGCGTCCGCCGGAGACGGTACGAACGGCTCGTGCAGCAGCGGCATCCCGGCCTGCTCCGGCGTACGGTCCGCTTTGCGGTGATTGTCCTCGGCGCAGGACGCGACCGTGTTCAGCCAGCTGTCCGCACCGCCTCGCGACCTCGGCACCACATGGTCCACGGTCGTGGCCCGCCTGCCGCAGTAGGCACAGCGGTGCTGGTCCCGCACCAGCACACCCCGCCTCGACCACGGTGCCTGTCTTCGGAAGGGCACCCGGACATAGCGGCACAGCCTGATCACCCGGGGAACGGGCAGATCGACCGCGGCGGCCCGCATACGGAGTCCCGGGTGGGCCTGCTCGACGACGGCCTTGTCCTGAAGCACCAGCACCACCGCGCGGTTCAGCGTCACCGTCGACAGCGGCTCGAAGCTCGCATTCAGTACCAGCGTGTCCCGCATCCCGCCCACCTCCCGTTCGCCGGCCCGGCCCGCCACGGGCGCTGGGCTTGGATCAACTCTGGCCGGGCGCGCCGAGATGGACAACGCAATATCGTCTCTCCGGGGCGCCCCAGGCCCCGGCAGACAAAAAACTGCCCTGCTCTGATCTCTCCAAGACCAGAGCAGGGCAAACAACGGGCGAACGCTCAGTGCGCCGGCGGACCCTCGTACTCACCGATCAGCTGCGCGCGGGCGATCGTGTGGAACCGCAGATTGAAGCCGACCACAGCGGGCGACACATCCGCGTCCGGCCCCAGCTTCCCGCTGTCCACCGCGTACACCGTGAACACATAGCGGTGATTCTCCCCGGCGGGCGGGGCCGCGCCGCCGAAGTCCCTCGACCCGTAGTCGTTACGGACCTGGACGGCGCCCGGGGGCAGCCCCTCGAACGACCCGCTGCCCGCACCCGCGGGCAACTCCGTCACCGACGCCGGAATGTCGAAGAGCACCCAGTGCCAGAATCCGCTGCCGGTGGGCGCGTCCGGATCGAAGCAGGTTACGGCGAAGCTCCTGGTCCCGGCGGGGAACCCCTCCCACCGGAGCTGCGGCGAGGTGTTGCCCTTGGCATGGACTTGAGCGTCCTTCAACACGGACCCGGGCTCGATGTCCTCGCTCACCACCGTGAACGACGGAACCTCCGGGTGGAAGTCGTGCGGAAGGGGCGCCCTCTTCGGCTCGGTCACGGGATGAACCTCCGGTTCGGCTGCTGTACTGGTCTGCCGGACCGAGCCTAGAACCAGTTACGACGGCCGCCGACATCGGCGAGCCACTGGTTGAGATACGCCGCCCAGTCGGTCGCCTGGAAGTCGTGGTGCCCCACCTTGAACGCCTTGTACGAGTCGCTGCCCTCGCTGAACAGCCCCGGCTTCTTGTCCATCTCCAGGATGACGTCCATCTCGCGGTCATCGGCGACGAACGTCAGCTCCACCTGGTTCAGCCCCCGGTACCGCTCCGGCGGGTAGAACTCGATCTCCTGGTAGAACGGCAGCTTCTGCCGCGTCCCTCGGATGTGTCCACGCTCCATGTCCGCACTCTTGAAGCGGAAACCGAGCTGGATGAACGCGTCGAGAATCCCCTGCTGCGACGGCAGCGGGTGCACATCGACCGGGTCCAGATCGCCCGAGTCCACCGCCCGCGCGATCTCCAGCTCCGTCGTCACCCCGATGTCCATGCCCCGGAGCCGCTGCCCGGCGACGCTCGTCACCGGTGTCTCCCACGGGATGTCCAGCCCGAACGGCACCACATGCACCGCTCCCGCCGAGACCTCGAACGCGCCGCCGAGCCGCTGCTTGGTGAACTCGATGTCCTGCTTGACCTCCTGGTCACCGCTCTCGACCTCGACCCGAGCCTGCAACCCGACGGACAGCCCCTCGATCCGCTGATCCACCGAACCGCCCTGGATACGCACCTCGCCCTGGACGACTCCGCCCGGCACGACGTTCTCCTCGGTGAGCACCGTCTCCACTGATGCACCACCGGCGCCCAGACTCGCGAGCAGCTTCTTGAAGCCCATGTCCAACTCCTCCTTGGTCCTGACCCCTACATACGCGCGGCGACCGTCCCCGGTTCCCCGGTACCCTCGGACGCCATGATCGAGAGCCCCGACCGTACGCCGTTGCCCCGGGAGTTCTTCGACCGTCCGGTACTGGAGGTCGCGCCAGAACTCCTCGGCTGCACCCTCGCACGTCAGACCGCCGACGGCCGCATCGAACTGCGCATCACCGAGGTGGAGGCTTACGCGGGCGACCTCGACCCGGGCTCCCACGCCTACCGCGGCCGAACCGCCCGCAACGATGTGATGTTCGGCCCGCCCGGTCATGCCTACGTCTACTTCACTTACGGAATGTGGCACTGCCTCAACGCGGTGTGCGGCCCCGAGGGCCGGGCGAGCGGAGTCCTGCTCCGGGCCGGCGAGGTCCTGGTCGGCGCAGAGCAGGCCCGTAAACGTCGAATCTCAGCCCGATACGATAAGGAACTGGCCAAAGGCCCGGCCCGCCTCGCCACGGCCCTCGGTGTCGACCGCGCCCTCAACGGCACGGACCTCTGCGCCGACGCCAGTGCCCCGCTGGCCCTGCTGCCCGGCCGCGCTCCCCGCCCTGACCAGGTACGCAACGGCCCCCGTACGGGAGTGGGCGGCGACGGGGCCCACCACCCCTGGCGCTTCTGGATCGACGGCGACCCCACGGTGAGCCCCTACCGGGCCCACACCCCTCGCAAGAGGGCAACTTGACTCGCCCTTGCGCGCCGCCTAACGTAGCCCGAGCCGCTTGAAACGGGCCCTGCTACTCAGCACCCCGGAGCGGCCACCCACTACTTACGACGAACCCCAATCGGGCTCTCTTTCGGCGTGCCGAAATTCCATCCCGATGAACTCGATTATGAGTTGCACTGGGGCTCGGCTAATGTAGTGAATGCGCCGAAAGGCGAAAAGACCTCTCCAACGGTCATCGGATTGAATTCCAGGTCCCGGAAACGGAACTGGGAATTGGTCTGGTAGAGTCGGAGATGCAAGACCGGAAGGGAAGCGCCCGGAGGGCCTGGTGAGACAGGTTCGATGGAAGTGTTCGTTCCTTGAGAACTCAACAGCGTGCCAAAAGTCAACGCCAGATAT
>NZ_JBSGUP010000393.1:0-7695 GCF_053607985.1 Streptomyces sp. NPDC055078 | reverse complement strand
CAAGACCGAGCTGGATCGCGGCGAGCGCGACGAAGAGCAGCAGGGTGATCACACCCGCGTACTCGATCGCGGCCTGACCCCGGTCCGCGCGGCGCCTCGCGGCGGCGGGGTGCGTGTCCGGGTCCGGCCGGTCGGCGCACCGTCCCGTCCCGGGCCCCAGGAGGTCGCCTTCGGCGCGGGCGGTGCGGGCGGTGCGCGCGGCCGGATGCCCGGCCGCTGACCGGCCGAGGGCGGAGGTCCGACTCATTCCGGGCCCCCCGTGCTCTTGTCCTCCACCGGGACGGCGGCGCGGCCGTCGACCGTGAGGGAGAAGCTGACCCCGGGGAAGAGCACCGGGACGGGGACGCTCACCTCCGCCTCGTACAGATCGCCGTCCCTTCCGCAACCGAAGCTCCCTCCCTGCCAGGCTGCCGGGAGGTCCTCAAGGGCCGCGGCCTGGCAGGCCCCGTCCCCGCCGACCGCGCCCGCCCGTGCTCCCCGGTCCGCCGCGTGGCCCGCGAGCGAGAAGGTGTAGCCGGTCAGCGCGGCCTGCCAGAGCAGCACCAGGGTCGCCAGGATGACCGGGACGGTGCCGGTGAACTCGATGGCGGCCTGCCCCCGGTCGTCCAGCGCGCGAGGGCGTCGCCGGGCGACCGCACCGGGGGTACGGACAGCGGCTCGGCCGGACGTACGGCCGCCGGCCCGCCGGTCCTCGCACGGCCGTGCGCGGCGCGAGCCCGCACCCGCACGAACACGCGCACCCGCGTCCGTACCTGTACCCGCATCCGTATCCGTATCCGTCCGCGTACTCATCGCACCCCGCACCCCCTCCGCGCCGTCATCGCGACCGCGCCCGCCGGACAGCGATCGCACCCCGGTCCCCCCGGAACCTGCTCCTGTGCTGCTCGCCCTCCTTCTCGCGTACGAGCCCCAGCTCGCCCGCGAGGGTCCACAGGGCCTGCTTCACCGTCGACTTGGCTTCCAGGTCCTGCATCCGGCCCGCGTCCACGACGGGCTGGAGTTCCTTGAAGTTCGCGGGGACGGAGGTGCGCGAGACCCGGGTGCCGGTGATCCGCTCGACCAGGGGTGGCTGGATCTCGGTGGTGCGGGTGTGCCGGTTGACGACGGTGACCGTCTCCTCGGCCTTGCGGATCTGGAGCCGGTCCCACATCCGGACCATGCGCTTGGCCGCGCGTACGGAGACGACGTCCGGGGTGGTGACCAGCAGGGTGGTGTCGGCCATCTCGATGGCGGCGGCGTTGGCGCTGTTCAGCTGCGTACCGCAGTCGATGACGACGATCTCGTACCGGCTGCGCAGAGCGCTGACGATCTGGCGTACGGCCCGGTCGCTGACGTCCTCGCCGCGCTCGCCCTCCCCCGGCGCGAGGAGCAGGCCGATACCGCTGGGGTGGGCGAAGAGCGCGTCCTGGAGCACGCGCGGGGATATGTCCTGGATACCGGCGAGGTCGACGATCGAACGCCGGAACTGGACATCGAGATACGAGGCGACGTCCCCGGACTGAAGATCGAGGTCGGCGAGGGCCACCGTGTGCCCGGACGCCTGGGACGCCAGCGCCAGCTGTACGGCGGTGACGGTCGTGCCGACCCCGCCCTTGGCGCCGCTGACGGTGACGACGGTGCCCCCGGGGCCGGAGAAGACGTCCCCGCCGTGGCCCAGATGGCGCCGGACCCCGACGGCCCAGCCCGCGGCGGTCTGGACGCGCTGGGCCAGTTCGTCGTACGACAGGGGCAGTCCGACGAGGCCGCGGGCGCCGGAGTCCATGGCGGCCGAGTAGAGGCCGGGGCCGGTGTCCAGGGTCACCAGGACGACACCGACGGCGGGGAAGCGGAGCGCAACCTCCCGGATCAGTTCGAGCGCGGGGACCGGGCCGATCCGTTCATGGACGAGGACGACCTCGGGGAGTTCGTCGAGCGATTCGGCCGCCAGCCTGGCCAGCAGATCGAGCAGCGAGGTCGAGTCACCTACCGGTGGGGCCGGTTCCGCTTCCGGGAGCTGGCTCAGCAGGGTGGTGATGGACCGGGCCGCGTCGGGTTCGCCGACGGCCGGGAGGATGCGTGTGGTCATACAGCCCTCACCTGTTCTTGTCTTCATCGAGGGTGTAGGTGCTGTCGCCAGGACGCAATGCGGCGGGGCTCCCCTTCGCAAGAAGGGCGAGTCGCACATTCTCGGCGAAGGACTCCGCGTAGGCGACGCGCTGGGCGTCCGTGGTGTTCAGGGCGAAGGTGATCGGCACCGCCTCGCGGCGGCCCACGGCGCGGTCGCCGCCCTTGGCTTCGAGAGGGGTGAGCCGGCCGACGTCGATGACCTTGGCGTTGGGAACGATGATCCGGGACTGGTCGGCGTCGCCCTTGTCCTTGCCCTCGAAGGTGGCGAAGATATTGACCAGATCACCCGGGGTGATCTTCCCCGCGACACCGGTCGCGGCGTCGATCATGATGGCGATCTCCTGTTCACCTGCGGCCAGTTCGGGGCGCTTGACGATCATGTCGTCCTGGAGCAGCGATCCCTTGCGCAGTTGGGTGACGGCAATCTTCCCGGTGACCACGGAGACATCGGTGACGGCATTCCGGGAGAGCCACCGCTTGGGGATATCGACCTTTTCGAACTGGTCCGGCCGCAGCGCCGTATAGGGCGCCACATCCGTCTTCAGCCGGTACGCCTTGACCTCAGGCCCGACCTTGGAATTCACATCATTGATCACGGATATCACGCCGACGAACGCACCCAGGGCGCAGAGGGCCGAGAGAAGAATAAGCAGAACGCCGCGGCGTTGGCGTGAATTCATGAGCTGGACAACCTCGTTCGCAGAGTGCGCGGACTTCGCAGACAGGGACTGGCAGACAGGAACCGACGGAGCGGGCGGTGCGTGACGTGCGTAAGGTGCGGTGGGACGCGCGGCTTCGTGCGGGGGATCGCTGCCTCATGACCCGCGTGAGGTGGTGCACAAGGGTTCACGAGACATGGTGCACAAGGGTTCGGGGGACATGGTGCACGAGGGTTCGGGGGACATGGTGCACGAGGGTTCAGAACCCGCGGTGCGCGGGTGTTCCATGGTTCGGTACGCCGGATTCCCGGCCCCGGTTCCCGGCCGGGGCGAGCGGCGCGGAACAGAAGCCGCAGCGGTCACCGATCAGTTCAATTCCGCACCAGGTGCACACCTCTCTCCGTACGGACGAAACGAGCTGGTAGAGAATGGAGATATCGGGCAGGAAGGCGGCGAACTCCACCAGCTTGGGGGTGCCCCACCAGGCCGGGGAATCGGCGGGCAGTTCCGCCTCCTCCAGGCTCTGGGTCCGCCAGGCCGGAACCAGTTCCCGGCCGACCCAGTCGGATGGCGACTGGCCCTGTGCCACCACGAGCCGGGTGGCGAATTCCGGTCCGGCGAGCCGTCCGGTCCCGACTCTGATCAACTCGGGCTTCGGATGGGCGAGTACCGCGAACTGCGAGCCCGGAACCCATGATTTCGCGTGGGTCTTCAGACTCACCGGCACCCGGTCCAGCCGGGTCACGGAATTGAGCAGGGCGCCCGCGTAGACGTAGTGGGAGAGCAGCCGAGCAGCGGAGGCGATGATTCCGGGGCCGAAGTCGCAGATCGAGAGCTGTCTGAGCTGGCGTACGAGTACGGCGACACCCAGCGGCGGCAGATCGAGCTTCAGCAGAGCGAGCCGACTGCTCTCCAGCGCCGACCGGACGGTGTGCAGCCGCCGTTCATGGGCGGGCGGAATGGACGCGGGATAGAGGGCGACCACATATCCGTGCTGCTCCAGCAGCGCGCTCATCTCGGCGAGGGCGGTGTCCAGCGGCTGGGCGTCCGGCGGCGGGAGCAGAGCGGCCGATGGTGTGTGCTGGTCCATCGGAGGCAGCACCAGATCTGCGCTGGTGACAGCTATTGCGGTCGGCACGCTGGTTCCCCGTTCGGCTCCGGCCGCCGGGGGACCCGTGACCGCAGGTACGTACTGCTCGCTGCTACTGCATCTGCACTTTATCCGCGACGTCCGGGCCAGAGAACACCTTTCGGCACCCAGAGCCGCGCCCTGTGCACGCTCCGCACAGGGCAGGCGCGGCGCAGGCGGAGAACAGCCAAGGGACAGAGCGGCGGAAAGGGTGATGTTCTCCCCCGTATCCGGGGGCGGGGCGCCACGCGGCCTACGCCCTGGTATGGCCAAAAATGATGGACCATCCGAATCGACCAATCAGCGTGAAAGGGCTTGACAACCCGATTGGTCTGGACCAGTTTTACGCCCAGCGGTGGCCACCGTCTCGACCCCTCCTCCCCCCAACCCCCCACTGGAGGCAGCAAGTGGACCGCACCACACGCTCGCGCAGATGGCTCGGCGGAGCCCTGGCACTGGCCGTCGGGGCCGGAGTCTCCATCGTGGGCATCGCGGGAACCGCCCAGGCGGCCGATGTCAATGTCGCGAAGAACGCCGGTTTTGAGTCGGGTCTGTCCAACTGGACCTGCTCCGGAGGCAGTGGCGCAAACGTCTCCACCCCCGTCCGCAGCGGCGCTTCCGCCCTGAAGGCGACCCCGGCCGGTATGGACAACGCCAAGTGCACCCAGACCGTGGCCGTGAAACCCAACTCGCAGTACAGCCTGAGCGCCTGGGTGCAGGGCGGCTACGCCTACCTCGGCGCGAGCGGCACCGGCACCACGGACGTCTCCACCTGGACACCCGGCGGCGGCACCGGCTGGACGCAGCTTTCCACCAGCTTCCGGACCGGCGCGAGCACCACGTCGGTCACCGTCTACACCCATGGGTGGTACGGCACTTCCGCATATCACGTCGATGACGTGAATGTCTTTGGACCCGACGGGGGAGGCGGCCAGGACCCCGACCCCGTCGTGCCGCCCACCCCCGCCGGGCTCGCGGCCGGCGAAACGACCACGACGTCCGTCGCGCTGAACTGGGGCGCCGCGGCCGGTGCGACCGGCTACAACGTCTACCGCGACGGCGTCAAGGTCCAGGCGGCGACCGGCACCTCGGCGACCGTGACCGGGCTGACCGCCGACACCGCGTACTCCTTCCAGGTCACCGCGACGAACAGCGCCGGTGAGTCGGCCAAGTCCGCGGCGCTCAGCGCCCGTACCGCGAAGGACGGCGGCGGCCCGGGACCCGGCAACCCGACGGTGCCCAAGCACGCGGTGACCGGCTACTGGCAGAACTTCAACAACGGCGCGACCGTGCAGAAGCTCCGCGACGTACAGGCGGCGTACGACATCATCGCGGTCGCCTTCGCCGACTCGACCACCACACCCGGTGAGATCACCTTCAACCTGAGCCCGGCGCTCGGCTACGCCAACGCCGCCGAGTTCAAGTCGGACGTCGCCGCGAAGAAGGCCGCGGGCAAGTCGGTCATCATCTCGGTCGGCGGCGAGCTGGGCAATGTCACGGTCAACAGCGACGCGTCCGCCACGGCGTTCGCCAACAGCACCTACGCCCTGATGCAGGAGTACGGCTTCAACGGGGTCGACATCGACCTGGAGCACGGCATCAACTCCACCTACATGGCGAAGGCGCTGCGGCAGCTCTCGGCGAAGGCGGGCCCGAACATGGTGCTCACCATGGCCCCGCAGACGCTCGACATGCAGTCGACGGCGACCGAGTACTTCAAGCTGGCGCTGAACGTGAAGGACATCCTCACGGTCGTCAACACCCAGTACTACAACAGCGGCGCCATGCTCGGCTGCGACGGCAAGGTCTACTCGCAGGGCTCGGCCGACTTCCTCACCGCACTGGCCTGCATCATGCTGGAGGGCGGCCTCGACGCCTCCCAGGTGGGCCTCGGAGTCCCGGCATCTCCCCGGGGCGCGGGCAGCGGCTACATCTCCCCGTCCA
The DNA here is from genome assembly GCF_053607985.1 of Streptomyces sp. NPDC055078. Classification (NCBI taxonomy): domain Bacteria; kingdom Bacillati; phylum Actinomycetota; class Actinomycetes; order Kitasatosporales; family Streptomycetaceae; genus Streptomyces; species Streptomyces sp. NPDC055078. The sequence goes on along the minus strand of NZ_JBSGUP010000393.1, from coordinate 1,857 downwards.
TCGTGAACAACGCGCTGGACTGCCTCGCGAAGGGCACCAACTGCGGCACCTTCAAGCCCGCACGGACCTACCCGAACCTGCGCGGTGCGATGACCTGGTCCATCAACTGGGACGCGCATGCCGGGAACGCCTGGTCGAACGCGGTCGGACCGCATGTGAAGGGTCTGCCGTAGCCACCAGCACCAGCGGCTGACGGCCGCCGGGCCCGGCGCGGCAGGGCGGCAGGCCGCCCGCAGGACCTGTCGTACGCACCATCCAACCCCACGCCACGGTCGTACGACGTAAACAGCAGCGTCACCGAATCCGGTGACGCTGCTGTGCGTTTCCCGGGCGGGGCGGGCGGGCCGAGGAGGGCGTCCGGAGTCCGGACACCGGGAACCAACTATTGACCGTTGCATGTCAGGGCTGCAGGATGTGCGCACACCCGCACCACCCGTGTCGCACCTGAGCAACCCCCCACGCTCCCCATCCAGGAGACAGCATGCGACTTCGTATCCGCGGCATACGCGGCGGTGGCCGGACGGCCGCCACGCTGAGCGCCCTGATGGCGCTCGCGGTCGCGGCGCCGTTCACCGCGAGCGCCGCACCACCGCCCGGCCCGAACGGCCCGCAGGCCGCCAACCAGGCCACCCCTGACGCCTCTGCCGCCTCTGCGGAGGAACAGACCAGGCAGTACGAGATCGACGGCCCGGCCACCGCCGCCGCCCGTAACGCGATCGCCGCCACCGGTGTCTCGATCGACGAGGCGGACGCCCGCTCGGTCGTCGTCAGCGCCGACGCGGCCCAGGCGAAGCGGCTGCGGGCGCAGGGCCACCGGCTCAGCGCCCTGCCCGGCCCGCCGGCCAGGAACGGGGGCGCGGCGGTCCGGCCGTTCGACTTCCCATCGGCCGACTCGCGCTATCACAACTACGCCGAGATGACGACGGCGATCAATCAGCGGATCGCCGCCAACCCGGCCATCATGAGCAAGCGCGTCATCGGCCGCAGCCACCAGGGCCGGGAGATCATCGCGATCAAGGTCAGCGACAATGTCGCCACCGACGAGAACGAGCCCGAGGTCCTGTTCACCGCGCACCAGCACGCGCGAGAGCATCTGACCGTCGAGATGGCGCTGTATCTGCTGCGCGAACTGGCCGAGGACTACGGCACCGACCCCCGGATCACCAACGCCGTCAACGGCCGCGAGATCTGGATCGTGCCGGACGTCAACCCGGACGGCGGCGAGTACGACATCGCCACCGGCACCTACCGGAGCTGGCGCAAGAACCGTCAGCCCAACACGGGCTCCACGGCCGTCGGCACCGACCTCAACCGCAACTGGAACCACCGCTGGGGCTGCTGCGGCGGCTCATCCGGCTCCACCCGCTCCGACACCTACCGGGGCCGCGCCGCCGAGTCCGCGCCCGAGGTGAAGGTCGTCGCCGACTTCGTCCGCGGCCGGGTCGTCGGCGGCAAACAGCAGATCAGGACCGGCATCGACTTCCACACCTACAGCGAGCTGGTGCTCTGGCCGTACGGCTACACCACCGCCGACACCGCGCCCGGCATGACCCAGGACGACCGCGACGCGTTCGCGGCCGTCGGGCAGAAGATGGCCGCCAGCAATGGCTACACCGCCGAGCAGGCGAGCGATCTCTACATCACGGACGGCTCGATCGACGACTGGCTGTGGGGCAACCAGCGGATCTTCGGCTACACCTTCGAGCTGTTCCCCAAGTCCGCGGGCGGTGGCGGCTTCTACCCGCCGGACGAGGTGATCGAGCGCGAGACCAGCCGCAACCGGGACGCCGTACTCCAGCTCCTGGAGAACTCGGACTGTATGTACCGGTCCATCGGGAAGGCACAGCAGTACTGCGC
>NZ_JBSGUP010000392.1:0-7712 GCF_053607985.1 Streptomyces sp. NPDC055078 | reverse complement strand
CCGCCGCTGTGTCGTCCCGGTGGGGTCAGGAGCTGCGGCCCAGTTCCCACAGCTGGATGTCGGAGCTGCCGTTGAGCAGGCGTTCGACTCCGGTGATGCTCTTGCGGGCGGCGACGTACTGCTTGCCCTGCCAGAGCGGCAGTACGGGTACGTCCTCGGCGACGATCTTCTGGAGTTCGACGAAGGTCGCGGTGGCCTCCACGCGGTTGGCCTGGCGGCGTGACTGCGGGATGAGGGCGCGGGCCTGTTCGCTGACGTAGGGGGAGTTGAGGAAGTTGTCCTTCTCCAGGAAGGGGGCGAGGTAGTTGTCGGGGTCGGGGAAGTCGGGTACCCAGCCGAGGCCGTAGACGGCGTAGTCGCCGCGCTTGCCGGCGGTGCGGTACTGGGACCACTCGGTGCCCTTGACGGTGACGGAGAACAGCCCGGAGTCATTGAGCTGATCGCGGATGACCTCGTACTCCTTGGCCTCGTAGCGGTCGGTCGCGTAGTGCAGGGTCAGTTTCACCGGCTTGGTGATACCGGCTTTCCTGAGCAGCTTCTCGGCCTTCTTCGCGTCCGGCTCGCCGTATTTGTTGTAGAAGGAGTTGCGGTGGGCGCCGACATTGGTGGGGATGAGTGAGTAGAGCGGTTCGGCGGTGGCGGAGCCGTAGACCTCGGAGGCGATCTGGCCTCGGTCGATGATGGCGGCCATGGCCTGGCGGACGGCCTTGTCCTTCACGGCGGGGTCGTTGGTGTTGAAGGCGAGGTACTGGATGGAGAGGCCGGGCAGTTCGGTCAGTTCGATGCCGTCCCTGGGCTTGTCGATCATGTCCTTGATCTGTTCCGGGGACATCTCGCGGGTGGTGAGGTCGATTTCGCCTTTCTCCAGGGCCTTGGCCATGGCCTCGGAGTCGGCGAAGACCCGGAGTTCGATCTTGGAGTTACGGTGTTCGACGTCGCCGGTGTACGACTTGTTCTCGCTGAAGACCGCTTTGGTGAGCTGCCCGCCCTTGACGTGGGCCTTCATTGTGTAGGGGCCGGAGGCGTCGACCTGAAGGCCGGGGCGGAGCTTCTTGCCGTCGTATTTCTTCTTGCTGAGGATGGCGGCGGCGGGGGTGGAGAGTTTGAACGGGAAGGTGGCGTCCGGGGTGGCGAGGTGGAAGACGACCTCGGTGTCGCCCTCGGTGTCGATGGTGTCGATGTTGGACAGCAGGGCGGCGGCGCCGTTGTCGTCGTTGATCCTCAGCAGCCGCTCGATGGAGAACTTCACATCTTCGGCGGTGAGCGGGGTGCCGTCGGAGAACGTGAGGCCGCCGCGCAGTTGGCAGCGGTAGCTCTGGCTGGCCTTGTCGGTGAACCCACAGGACCGGGCGGCGTCCGGCACCGGCTCGCCGCCGCCGCGGGGGGCGGTGAGCAGGGTCTGGACACTCTGGCGCAGGATGTTCCAGGAACCGGTGTCGTAGGCGAAGGCCGGATCGAGCGGCGCCGGAGCGTCCTTGTTCGCGGCGATCCGGTCCGTGGTGCCCACGACGATGACGTCGTCGCCACCGGACCCGTCTCCCGACCCGCCACAGGCGACGAGCACGGGCGCGAGCAGGCCGATCAAGGCCGGCAGCACCACAGTCTTACGGTTCATCCTGGACGTTCTCCTCATCCGGCACTGGGATACAGATGTACGGGAGGCTCCGCCGCGCCGCCCTGTGGGGCGGTTCGACCGGTCCGGGAAACAGGACGATCGGTCCTGTTTTCGCGGCGGTTGTGCGACCGCCGGGGCGCATCGGGGTTGCGGCGAAGGCTCGCGAAGAGATTAGTCGGCCCGGTCAGGTATGCCTGACCCGGGCGGAGTTGGGCCGTATTCGCTCTGTGATCAACTACGACGGAGAGTGGATGGTCGCGCCACGGAATTTTTCGTACACCGCTCCATGAATGCGGACACAAAGGCCCGCCCCGGGTGGCCTGAGTGCGCCGGGGGCGTCCGCGTCCAGGGCACGCACGGTGATGAACGTCACGTCGGGAAAATTATCGCAGGCGCCCTCCATAAACCGGTTTCCGGTCAGGGAAAGCCAGGAAAGCCAGGGAAATAACCCGTCCCGCCGAGCGGAGTTTCTTCGGTATTCAAGAAACTCCGGAAAGCGCGCCCGGCGCGGGCATCAGTTCATCGAAGCGATCAGGGTGCGGAGGAATCCGAGGTCCACTTCTTCGAGTGAACCGACCACGACACGGCCGTCGGCGGGCGCGATGGGGGCCACGGAGGGGACGGCGACCACCCGGCACCCCGCCGCCTCGGCGGAGGCCACTCCGGTCGCGGTGTCCTCGATGACGGCGCATCTCGCGGGTTCGGCGCTCAGCCCCCGGGCGGCCAGCAGATAGGGGTCGGGGTGGGGCTTCGTACGCGACACCTCGTCGCCCGCGACGGAGAGCGCGAAGTTCTTGGGCCCGAGCGAGTCGAGCACGCGGTCGATGATGCGGCGGTGGGAGGCGGAGACCAGCGCGGTGGGCACATTGTGGGCGGCCAGCTCGGCGAGGAGCCGCTCGGCGCCCGGCATCATCGGCACACCCCGGGCGATCCGGTCCTCGAACCGGTCGTTGAGCAGCACGGTCAGCTCGGCCAGGGTGATGTCCGCGCCCGTCACCTCGATGAGATATCCGGCGCTGCGGGTCATCGGGCCGCCGACCACCACGTCCCGCCATGCCTCGTCCAGCTTGTGGCCGAGGTCCGCGAAGACCTCACGCTCGGCGTCCCACCAGAAGCCCTCGGTGTCCACGAGGGTGCCGTCCATGTCGAGAAAGACCGCCTGAAGGGCCGGCGAAGCCGCGGATTCGGCCGAACGGCTCGGCGACGCGGGAACCGTGCTGGTCATCGGCACACCTCCGAGAGGGACGAGAAGGCCGGCCGCCTTGCCCCGCGGCTTTCCCGCGGGAACAGGCGACCGGCCTGCATGGGACCGACCAGTGTACGACTCGTATGACGAACGCGCCTCGATTAACGGACAGCTCGTACCGGTGTGCCGTACACGTGCCGCTGGGTGACGGCCTGCTTCCGGTGGGTGGGCGTCAGCGCGCGTTGAAGTACTTCGCCTCGGGGTGGTGGATGACGATGGCGTCGGTGGACTGCTCGGGGTGGAGCTGGAACTCCTCGGAGAGCTGGACCCCGATCCGCTCCGGTTCCAGCAGCTCGGCGATCTTCGCGCGGTCCTCCAGGTCCGGGCACGCACCGTAACCGAGGGAGAAGCGGGCGCCCCGGTACTTGAGGGCGAACATGTCTTCCACGGCGTCCGGGTCCTCACCGGCGAAACCGAGTTCGGCGCGGACGCGCGCGTGCCAGTACTCGGCGAGCGCCTCGGCGAGCTGCACGGACAGGCCGTGGAGTTCGAGGTAGTCGCGGTAGGAGTCCGAGGCGAACAGTTCGGCGGTCGCCTCTCCGATCCGGGAGCCGACGGTGACGACCTGAAGGCCGACGACATCCCTCTCGCCGGACTCCTCGGGGCGGAAGAAGTCGGCGAGGCAGAGCCGGCGGCCCCGGCGCTGGCGCGGGAAGGAGAAGCGGGTGCGCTCGGAGCCGTCCTCGTTCAGCAGGATGAGGTCGTCGCCCTTGGACACACACGGGAAGTAGCCGTAGACGACGGCGGCTTCCAGCAGGTTGCGGGTGTGGAGCTGGTCCAGCCAGCCGCGCAGCCGGGGCCTGCCCTCGGTCTCGACCAGTTCCTCGTACGTGGGTCCGTCGCCGGCCCTGGCCTGCTTCAGGCCCCACTGGCCCTTGAAGAGGGCGCCCTCGTCCAGCCAGGACGCGTACTCCTTGAGCTGGATGCCCTTGATCACCCGGGTGCCCCAGAACGGCGGGGCGGGCACCGGGTTGTCGACCGAGACGTCGGACCGTACGGCGCCCTCCTCCGGCCGCTCCTCCACGACGGCGCCCGCGGTGGCCCGTACCCGGCGCTGCTTCAGTTCGGGCAGTACGGCTCCGGGGACGCCCCGCTTGACGGCGATGAGGGCGTCCATCAGCCGCAGGCCCTCGAACGCGTCGCGGGCGTAGCGGACCTCGCCCTGGTAGATCTCGTGGAGGTCCTGTTCGACATAGGCGCGGGTCAGGGCCGCGCCGCCGAGGATGACGGGGTAGTCGGCGGCCATCCTGCGCTGGTTCAGCTCCTCCAGGTTCTCCTTCATGATCACCGTGGACTTCACCAGCAGGCCGGACATGCCGATGACATCGGCGCGGTGCTCCTCGGCGGCCTCCAGGATCGCCGAGACGGGCTGCTTGATGCCCAGATTGACCACGTTGTAGCCGTTGTTGGAGAGGATGATGTCGACGAGGTTCTTGCCGATGTCATGGACATCGCCGCGGACGGTGGCGAGCACGATGGTGCCCTTGCCCTCGGCATCCGACTTCTCCATGTGCGGTTCGAGGAACGCGACCGCGTTCTTCATCACCTCGGCGGACTGGAGGACGAACGGCAGCTGCATCTGGCCGGAGCCGAACAGCTCACCGACGACCTTCATGCCCTCCAGCAGGGTGTCGTTGACGATGTCGAGGGCGGGCCGGTCCCTGAGGGCCTCTTCGAGGTCGGTCTCCAGCCCGTTCTTCTCGCCGTCGATGATGCGCCGCTGGAGCCGCTCGTCCAGCGGGAGCGCGAGGAGTTCCTCGGCGCGGCCCGCCTTGAGGGACTTGGTGTTGACGCCCTCGAAGAGTTCCATCAGCCGCTGGAGCGGGTCGTAGCCCTCGCGGCGGCGGTCGTGGATGAGGTCGAGCGCCGTGGTGACCTGCTCGTCGTCGAACCGGGCGATGGGCAGGATCTTCGAGGCGTGCACGATCGCGGAGTCCAGGCCCGCCTTGACGCATTCGTCGAGGAAGACGGAGTTGAGCAGGACCCGGGCGGCCGGGTTGAGGCCGAAGGAGATGTTGGACAGGCCCAGGGTGGTCTGCACCTGGGGGTGGCGGCGCTTCAGTTCCCGGATGGCCTCGATGGTGTGGATGCCGTCCTTGCGGGACTCCTCCTGGCCGGTGCAGATGGTGAAGGTGAGGGTGTCGATGAGAATGTCCGATTCATGGATCCCCCAGTTGCCGGTGAGGTCCTCGATGATCCGCTCGGCGATGGCGACCTTGTCCTCGACGGACCGGGCCTGGCCCTTCTCGTCGATGGTGAGCGCGATCAGGGCCGCGCCGTGCTCCTGGGCGAGCCGGGTGACCTTGGCGAAGCGGGAGTCGGGGCCGTCGCCGTCCTCGTAGTTGACGGAGTTGATGACCGCCCGGCCGCCCAGCTTCTCCAGACCGGCGCGGATGACGTCGACCTCGGTGGAGTCCAGCACGATCGGCAGGGTGGACGCGGTGGCGAACCGGCCCGCCAGCTCCTCCATGTCCGCGACGCCGTCGCGGCCGACGTAGTCGACGCAGAGGTCGAGCATGTGCGCGCCCTCGCGGATCTGGTCGCGGACCATCTCGACGCAGTCGTCCCAGCGGGCCTCCAGCATGGCCTCGCGGAACTTCTTGGAGCCGTTGGCGTTCGTCCGCTCGCCGATCGCCATATAGGCGGTGTCCTGGCGGAACGGCACCGTCTGATAGAGCGAGGCGGCGCCCGGCTCGGGGCGCGGGTCGCGCGCGCCGGGGGCCAGGTCCCGCACCCGCTCCACGACCTGGCGCAGATGCTCCGGCGTCGTACCGCAGCAGCCGCCGACGAGGGAGAGGCCGTACTCGCGGACGAAGGTCTCCTGCGCGTCGGCCAGCTCGGGTGCGGTCAGCGGGTAGTGCGCGCCGTTCTTGCCGAGGACGGGGAGACCGGCGTTGGGCATGCAGGACAGCGGGATACGGGAGTGGCGGGCCAGATAGCGCAGATGCTCGCTCATCTCGGCGGGGCCTGTGGCGCAGTTCAGGCCGATCATGTCGATGCCCAGCGGTTCCAGCGCGGTGAGGGCGGCGCCGATCTCGGAGCCGAGGAGCATGGTCCCGGTGGTTTCGACCGTCACGGAGCAGATCAGCGGCAGCCGCAGTCCGGAGGTGTCCAGGGCGCGGCGGGCCCCGATGATGGCGGCCTTGGTCTGGAGGAGGTCCTGGGTGGTCTCCACCAGCAGGGCGTCGGCGCCGCCCGCGATCATGCCCTCGGCGTTGGCCTGGTAGGCGTCCCTCAGGGTGACGTAGGGGGCGTGACCGAGGGTGGGGAGCTTGGTGCCCGGGCCCATCGATCCCAGCACCCAGCGCTGCTGTCCGGTGGCGGCGGTGAACTCGTCGGCGACCTCGCGCGCGATGCGCGCACCGGATTCGGACAGCTCGTGGACCCGCTCGGCGATGTCGTACTCCGCCAGTGCGGCGAAATTGGCGCCGAAGGTGTTGGTCTCGACGCAGTCGACCCCGACCTCGAAGTAGGCCGCGTGGACGGATCGCACGATGTCGGGCCGGGTGACGTTCAGGATCTCGTTGCAGCCTTCCAGGTCCTGGAAGTCCTCCAGCGTGGGGTCCTGGGCCTGGAGCATGGTGCCCATCGCGCCGTCGGCGACGACGACTCGCGAGGCGAGGGCGTCACGAAGGGCTTCGATCCGGGTCCGGCTGTCGGCGGAGGGTGCGGAGGGGGTCGGCGACGAGGCCATGGAATGTACTCCCTGGGATGCGACGGCTGTCGGCTTTGCGTCCTCGGCGGAGGGCGCACGGAGCCAGAGTAGCCGGGAGGGCCGCCCGGGGGGCGGGGCGTCCCACGGGACGGACGTCCCCCAGAGCCCAGATGACCTCGGATGACCTCTGATGACCTCGGATGTTCCCGGGTTGACCTCGGGGTTTCTGTGGGGACGCCCGTCACGAGATACTCACTCAGCGGTGACTCAGGTCGGCATCGACCAATAGTGTTCAGCATTGTCGAATCAGCAGTGGAGAGGGCCGATCCCATGGCGAAGAACATCCAGTCGCTGGAGCGGGCGGCGGCGATGCTGCGGCTGCTCGCCGGCGGTGAGCGCCGGCTGGGCCTGTCGGACATCGCCTCCTCACTGGAACTGGCCAAAGGCACGGCCCACGGGATTCTGCGCACCCTCCAGGCCGAGGGCTTCGTCGAACAGGACCCGGCGTCCGGCCGCTATCAGCTGGGGGCGGAGCTGCTGCGGCTGGGCAACAGCTATCTGGATGTGCACGAGCTGCGCGCCCGGGCCCTGGTCTGGACGGACGACCTGGCGCGCTCCAGCGGCGAGAGCGTCCATCTGGGGGTACTGCACCAGCACGGGGTACTGATCGTCCACCATGTCTTCCGCCCCGACGACAGCCGCCAGGTCCTGGAGGTGGGGGCGATGCAGCCGCTGCACTCCACGGCCCTGGGCAAGGTGCTCGCGGCGTACGACCCGGTGGCGCACACCGAGGCGGTCGAGGCCGAGCGCAAGGCGCTCACCCCGCGGACGGTGACCGCCGCGGCGGAGTTCGAGTCGGTCCTCGACCTCACCCGCGCGCGCGGGTGGGCGAGTGATGTCGAGGAGACCTGGGAGGGCGTGGCGGCGGTGGCGGCCCCGATCCGCGACCGGCGCCGGATGCCGGTGGGGGCGATCGCGATCACGGGCGCGGTGGAGCGGCTCTGCAAGGGCGATGAGCTGCGGCCCGAGCTGGTGACGGCCGTACGGGAGTGCGCCCGCGCGGTCTCCCGCGACCTGGGCGCCGGGCGCTTCTGACCCGGGCGCGCGCGGTTGCCCGCCGGGGCGGACAGGGGCGCCCGCACCGCGCGGGGGTGGCCCCCGGGCGAACGCCCGCGTACCGCACGGGAACGGTCCCG
>NZ_JBSGUP010000391.1:0-7732 GCF_053607985.1 Streptomyces sp. NPDC055078 | reverse complement strand
GGCGGCACGCAGCCGCTCCAGGACGTCCGGCACCAGTGCGGCGTGCGAGCCGGACAGGATCGACAGACCCAGGCCGACATGGTGGAGAGCGCGGACGGACTAATGGTTGCCTCCTGGGGCGGTCCGGTCCGTGGTGCGCGGACTGCCCGTGTCCCTGGTCGTATGAGCGACGCATGACCGATCTGCCGGGCCGGGGCCGGGTGTGATCGCACCGTCGAGGCGGCCACGGCGCACACGCCCGCCCCGGCGCCAGGAGTGCGGCGACGGGGGAGAGGGGCCTGTCCCGTCATACGGCTGAGGGTCGTCCCGGCTGGGCTGACGTCATGTTTGACAGCAGGTTTCTGGCGATTCCGTTCTTCTGGATCTCCGACGATCCTGTCAGCACCCGGAACATGCGGAGTCGTCTGAAGAGCCATTCGATTTCCGAGCCCTGGGTCAGGCCCGCCTTGCCGTGAATCTGTACGGCCTCGTCCGCGATGCGGAAGGCGTTCTCGGCCACGAAGAGTTTGCACATGAATGCTTCGGTGCGGAGTTCCGCGCCCCGATCGAGGGCGGTGAGTGCGTCGTAGGTCATACTGCGGGCCGCGTAGTAGGCGGTTGCCATGTCGGCGAGCTTGTGCTGGATGGACTGCAGTTGGCTCAGCGGGGCGCCGTTGACCTGCCGCGTGGTGACGAAGTCGAGGGTCAGTTCGATGGCTCGGCGTGCCTGGCCGAGGATGGTCGGGCAGTGCAGCAGCCGGTTGACGGTGACACGGCCGAGACCGATGCGCAGGCCGTCACCCACTTTCCCGAGGAGTTGTTCCGGGCCGACATAGCAGTTGTCGAGGATGATGTCGCTCTCCATATGCTGTCCGGACATGGGGACCTCGCCGTCGGCGACGGTGCATCCGGCTGTGTCGAGGTCGACGAGGAAGGCGGAGTACGACTCCTTCTGCGTGCCGCCCATCCGGGCGATGAGCACCGAGAAATCGGCGAACGGCCCGGCAGAGCTGAAGACCTTGTGGCCTGTCAGCCGCCAGCCGTCGCCGTCCGGTACGGCGGTGGTCCGCAGGGCCCGGACGTCGGACCCGGCGTTCTGTTCGGTGAGGGAGAAGCAGCAGGCGCGCTCGCCGCGGATCACCGGCAGGAGGTATTTCTCCAGCTGGTAGGGGGTGGCGTGGTCGAGGATCGGGCCGGCGCGCAACGGGCCGCCCATGTCGCCGAGTACGGAGCCGGCCAGCACCCGGTTGGAAGCGCCCACTTCTTCCTTGAGTGCGGCGAGTTCGCTGAATGCCAGGTTCTGGCCGCCGTGCTCGGGTGGCAGATGGACACCGTAGAAGCCGAGTTCGCGGCAGCGCTGCCAGACGGGTTCGAGCATGCCGCGGGTGAGGCGGGATTCCTGCTTGATTCCTATCTCTGCCTCGTACGTGGCGAGTTCGCCGTGGAGGTAGTGCCGAAGGCGGTCGGTGAGGTTCTGTAGCCGGGGGTTGTCCGGGTACGCGGGGGTCAGAGTGAAGGGCATGTCGGCCTCGGTTCAGTTGACGCGACGGGTGGCTTCGGCCCAGTAGGGTGTGCGGACGGCTCGGCGGTCGAGCTTTCCGTTGCGGTTGACGGGCAGGCGCTCGACGAAGTCGACCGAGCGGGGCTTCTTCATCCGGGCCAGCCGACCCGCACAGAACTCGATGAGTTCGCCGGCCGTGATGTCGGTGCCCGGTCTGCGTACCACCACCGCCTTGACGGCCTCGCCCCAGTGTTCGTCCGGGATGCCCACGACACAGGTCTCCAGCACGGCCGGGTGTTCGTAGAGGGCCGCTTCCACCTCACTGCAGTAGATGTTGAAACCGCCGGAGATGATCATGTCCTTGATGCGGTCGACGATGAAGAGGTAACCGTCGTCGCGGAAGTAGCCGATGTCTCCGGTGTGCACCCAGCCGTTACGGAAGGTCTCGGCGGACAGTTCGGGTTCGTTCCAGTACTCGCGGGCGCAGTCCGGTCCGCGGGCCACCACTTCGCCGGTGACCCCGGCGGGCCGGGGCATGCCGTTCTCGTCGACGACCCTGACCTCGGTGTCGAACCATGCCCGGCCGCAGGACATCAGCAGGTCCGGGTCGGAGGTGACGGCGCGCTGCATGTCCTCGCGCGTCATGATGGTGATACCGCTGGTGGTCTCGCCCTGTCCGTATCCCTGTATGACGACGGGTCCGAGGGTGGTGATGGCCTCGCGCAGGCGCTGCGGTGCCACGGGTGCGCCCCCGACGCGTACGTGCCGCAGGGACGAGAGGTCCCGGGTGGCGACGTCCGGGTGGGCCAGCACCATCGTGAGCATCGTCGGTACCAGAAACGTGGAGGTGATGCGTTCCGCCTCGACGGTTTCCAGGAAGGCGGCGGTTTCCCACTCGGGCAGGACGACCACCTTGGCGCCACGGGCAAGACAGGCGAGGACGGCCATGCCGGATGCGTGGGTGATCGGGCCGGGCGCCAGAAAGTGCTCTTCGGGGGACGGGGGGCCTTCCGGGGACATGATGCGCTTGCGCATGTTGGCCAGCCGGTTGCCCTGGGTCTGGACCGCGGCCTTGAGTCTGCCGGTGGAGCCCGAGGTGAAGTTGAGGACAGCCGGATCGTCCTCGGGCACTTCCTCGGCGACGGGTGCGGTGGTGCCCTCGGCGAGCAGGTCCTGATAGCCGGTTGTGGAGGCGGTGCGTTCCGCTGTCGCGGTGCCGAGGGAGCGGTGCCCTCGGACGGCGGTCCGATCCGTGCTGCCCCGGTGATCCGCCCGGCTCTCGTACTCCCGGCTCTCGTAGTCGACGACGGTGCAGTCCAGTCCGGCGCGCTCGATCGCTTGGAGTACGGGGTCGGCGTGGGCGGTGTCGACGAAGATCATCCGAACGTCCGCGTCGGTGAGAATGTGCGCCACTTCCTCCGCGCCGAGGCGTGCGTTGATCGGCACCCGCAGAAGTCCACTCTTGTAGAGGGCCATCTCGGTTTCGACCAGCTCACCGCGGTTGTCCGCGAAGGTGGCCACGGCGTCGCCGGGTGCCAGTCCCCTGCCCAGGAGTGCCGAGGCCAGGCGGTTCGTCGAATCCTCCAGTTCGCGGTAGGTCCAGCGCCGGGTGCCGCAGACCAGCGCCTCCAGATCGGGCCAGTACGTACTGCTGCGACTCAGATATCCGCCCAGGTTCATCCAGAAGCTCCCCACAGAATCATACGCGGCGAATGATTTAATACATCGTGTTCAGTAACGGCCATCCTGTCAATAGCTGGTAATATCGCGGGGTCTCAGCACTCGGACAGGGAGGGGTCGGGTCACTTGGCCACGGAGGACCGCCGCACGCGGCGCACCAGGCGGGCGCTGCGCGATGCACTGGTGAGCCTGGTGATCGAGCACGGCTACGCGGGCGTCAAGGTCGAGGACATCACCGAGCGCGCGGACCTGAGCCGCGCCACCTTCTACGGGTACTACACCGACAAGGACGACCTGCTCCACAGCGTGGTGTCGGACCTGCTGGACGCACTGCGCCAGGAACTGCGTCCGCTCGTGTCCACTTCCTCGGCGGGTTTCACCGGCAAACCACTCCTGAAGATCTTCCAGCACGCGCAGGAGGAACGAGACCTTTACCGGCTCATCCTGCGCGGCGAGGGCGACGGACGGGCGCTGCGCCAGTTCACCGATGTGTGCACTCGGGCGGGAGCGGAACTGCTCCGGGCCCGCGGCGAGCATCTGGGCATCACCCCGCGCATGGATCCGGAGCTGCTGACGCGGGCCTGGGCCGGCGAGTGGATGGCCGTACTGACGTGGTGGATCGAGGCCGACACACCTGCGCTCTCTCCGGAAGAGGTGACCGAGATGCTGCTCAATCTGTCACTGCGGGGCCGCTACTGGGCCGCCGGATTCGCCCCGGAGACCGCACCCGACGTCCCCTGAAACCCGCCGAGCACCTCATCGTTGTGCTCGCCCAGCCCGGGGGCCGGGGCGCGGAACGTCTCCATACCCAGACCGAAACGCACGGGAAAGCGGGCCTGCGGCGACGACGTCCCGGTCACCGGGTCGCATACGTCCGCGAACATCGCGCGCGCCTGGGCGTGCGGGTCGCCCAGCAACTGCCCGGCGTCCGTGTACACCGGGCCCCAGGGGGCGTTGAGATCCGTGAGCCGCTTCTCCCACCAGGCGTAATCGCGGGCCGCGAACACGTCGGCGAGCAGTTCCCCGACCTCCCGTTTGGCCGCGGTCCGGGCCGCCCGCCGGTCGTACACGGCGGTGCTGAGCCCCGGGAACTCCTCCGACAGGGCGGTCCGGAAGGAGTGCCAGAACTTGTCCTCGAACGTCGCCAGCGACAGCCGTCCTCCGTCCGCGGTGGTGAAGACGTCGTTGTCGCCCTGGACCATGCCGCTGTCCGTGGCGTCGTCGAGATGGCGCAGCGGAAGCGCGTAGGGAGCACACCAGGCGGTGGCTGCCTCGGTGAGGGAGAGATCGATGTGCTGCCCCCGGCCGGCGCGCTCCGCGCTCGCCAGGGCGACGGACAGAGCGAGTGCCGCGTACATCGATCCAATGAGGTCACCCACGCGTACGCCGGGCCGCAGCACCCGTCCATCGGGGCGGCCGGGAACAGCGAAGAACCCTGACTGCCCGAGGAAGTTGAGCTCGTGGCCCGGTTTGTCCGCGTACGGCCCCGACTGGCCGTAGCCGGTGAGCGAGCACAGCACGATGCCCGGGTTGGCCCGGCTGAGGGCCTCGTAGCCGACGCCGATCTTGTCCAGCACGCCGGGCCGGAAGCTCTCGACCACGGCGTCGGCGCCTTTCACCAGGTGCAGCAGGGCGCTCCGGTCCGCAGGGCTGCGCAGGTCGAGGGTGACCGAGCGCTTGTTGCGGTTGAGGGTCGCGAAGTGCTCGCGGTGGGCGCGGGCCGGGTCGCCTCCCTCCGGATCCTCGATCTTGATCACCTCCGCGCCAAGATCCGCGAGCAGGGAGGTCGCGAAGGGTCCCGGCAGCAGGCGGGAGAGATCGAGGATGCGCTTCCCGGCGAGAAATGACCAGCCATGAACGGTTGACACGGAGCGACTCCTAACTGAAACGGGATGTTTTATGTCGGACAGTCTGGACGAGAATCGACATCGTGTCTAGATTCGATCGCACCGCTCCTGCCGGTCGGCCGATCCCCTCACACTCCGATCTGTGATTTACCTTCCGGGTCAGCATGACTGAGTACTCCCGCACAAACACTGATCAAACGTGGCAAAGCTCTTGCCCTGCTGAGTGAGCATCGATTCACTTCCGAAACCGTCTAGAGGAACTTCGTCCCGCATCGAGGGAGAACGTCCATGACCACCGATCAGCACGCCGACTCCGCGCCGACGCCCGGACCAGGCACCGACAGCACCGACAGCACCGACAGCACCGACAGCACCGACAGCACCGACAGCACCGACAGCACCGCGGTGAGACGCCGCGCGTGGATCGTCCTCGCCGTTCTCGTCTGCCTGATGTTCGTCAACTTCGCCGACAAGGTCGTCGTCGGCCTGTCCGGCGTCGAGATCAAGGAGGAACTGGGCATCGGCCCAGAGAAGTTCGGCGTCATCCAGAGCAGCTTCTTCTGGCTCTTCGCCGTCGGCGCCGTCCTGGGCGGCTGGCTGGGAGGCAAGGTCAAGGCGCGCTGGCTGCTGGCCGGCATCGCGACGGTGTGGGCGATCACGCTCGCACCGATGATCGGACAGGTCGGCTTCACCGCCATCATCGTCTGCCGTGTGGTCCTCGGCTTCGCCGAGGGGCCCACCACCGCCCTGGTGATGCAAGTGGTCCACTCCTGGTTCCCGGCCCACAAGCGCGCCCTGCCCAGCTCGCTGATCTTCGCCGGGGCCGGACTCGGGCCCCTGGTCGCGGCCCCCGCCCTCACCTGGGTCATCACCACCTACTCCTGGCACATGGCGTTCGCCGTGCTGGCGTGCCTCGGCGGCATCGTGGCCGTCCTGTGGCTGTTGGCCGGACGCGACGGTCCGGCCGAGGTAGCCGCGCAGGGAGGCGCCGGCCGGGCCGCCGGGCCGACGCTGCTGCCCGACCACGTACCGCTGCGGAGGCTGTTCGGCACCGGCACGGTCATCGGCATCATGGTGCTGTTCGTGGCGTCGCACGCCGCCACCTCGACCAAGATCAGCTGGCTCCCGCTGTATCTGCGCGAGGGTCTCGGCTACGACGCCACCACCGCCGGCCGCCTGGTCGTCCTGCCGTACCTGGGCGCGACCGTCGCCGTCGTGCTGACCGGAGTGGTCTCGCAGGCCATGACCAAGCGCGGCATGAGCAACCGGGCCACCCGGGGATGGCTCGCCGCCGGGCTGCTGCTGCTCGGCGGATTCACCACCATCGCCTTCTCCACGCTCGACCGCGGAGCGCCGCAGATGACCCTGGTCGTGCTCAGCTCCTGCCTGAACGCCGCCGGATACGGCGTGGCCTACACCGGGCTTTCCGACGTGGTCCCGCCCAAGCAGCGCGGCGTGGTCACCGGCATCGTCATCGCGGTCCACAGCGTAGGCAGCCTGGCCGCACCGCTGGCCATCGGGATCTTCGTCGGCGCGGGTGAGACGACCGCGGCCGGCTACGGCAACGGCTTCCTCGCACTCGGCATCACCCTGGTCGTCGGAGCGGTCATCGCGATCACACTCATCAACCCCGAACGCGACGTCGCCGGACTCGCCGCGCACCCCCGTCCCGGGCAATCGGCGGACCCGGAATCGGTCACCCGGTAACAGCACCCGGCATCCGCCTCCGGGCGCCCCGCGCACGCCGACGTCCCGCGGCCGAAGTGTTCGCGGCGTGGGGCACCGTGTTCGGCGAACTGATGTGGAGTCAGTGAACGTTCCCACGGGGCACGCGAGTTCGCGAGTTCCGGGAACGCCTCCTCCCACAACACAGTGCGCACGGACCGGCTGATCAAGGACCGCAGGCCGGGCCACTGCTCGGCGAGGAGGTCCGGGTCGAGGCAGGCGACCAGGCCGCCGCGCCGGCCTTCGGCGCGGACCACGCGGTAGAGGCTCATCCTGGACTTGGGCCGGTCGAGGTCGAAGGACCGCAGCCCGGACTGGAGTTGCTTCGGTTCGGTGGACACGGGTGGGCTTGCGTTTTGTGCGGCAGCGTTGGTGAGGGTAGTTGATGTTCGTGGTGTGTGTCGGCGCTCGTACTCGGCTGGACTGAGCCGGCCGTTCGCGGAGTGGCGGCGCCAGGGGTTGTAGAAGCCCTCGATGCAGCTGATCAGGGGTGTGCGGGCGGTGACCGCCATCGCGAGGGCACCGGCGACCAGTTCTTTGGCCTGGAGTTTCGCGAAGACCCCGCGCAGTTTTGGTTCGCTGTTGGGCAGGCGCTTGTCGAAGGCATTCTTCCCGGCTGGCGTGAAGGCGGTGGCGTGGTGTTCGCCCTTGCCGACGTCCAGACCGAGGAAGACGTCGATTCTGCCGATGTCGATCACGTGCAGGCCCCTCCATCACGCTTTCGTCCGGCCTTGCCTCGGCATCGAGCTGCCACACCCACGTCACGGAGAGCTTTTCCGGCTCGAACGCCGCACCGGCACCGCGAAGTTCCCGGGCGCCGTGGACGGCGCCGCGCGCCGGAGGGGAAGCGCCCTCAAGGCAGGCCGTTCTACTTTGATGCCAAGACTCTCGTCGCTCGTGGCACGGGCCGTGCTCCCCTCACAATTCTGCGCCTGAAGAGGGTTCATTGATTCGGCCTATGAGTGGCCATAGGAAATTCCGTGTTGACCCTCTGAGGTGC
>NZ_JBSGUP010000390.1:0-7766 GCF_053607985.1 Streptomyces sp. NPDC055078 | reverse complement strand
AGGCGGATGTGCCAGCGGCGCGCTTCTCGGCCGCGGAGACCGCCTCATCCAGCGTGCCGCCGCCCTCCGCCGCCTCCGCCGCCGCCAGCGCGCAGAACCCGAGGGCCATGGCGACCATCCCGGTGTCCACGACGCGCACCGGCACGGGCGCGTCCTTGGCGGCCAGAACGGCCGCGTCGTACGTCCCGGAGAACTCCGACGACAGATGGAGCGAGACGATTCCGGTCGCACCGGCCTCAGCGCTCGCCAGGTATCTCTCGGCGAACATCTGGGGGCTCGGGCGCGATGTGGTCACTGGGCGCCGCTTCTGGAGTGCCAGCGCGAGCGAGCGCGCCGAGATCTCGCTGCCTTCCTCAAGCGCTTGATCACCGAGTACCACGGTCAGAGGCACCGCCACGATGCCGTGGCGCTCCATCGCCGCGTGCGGCAGATAGGCCGTGGAATCGGTGACGATCGCGACATGGCGGGACATGAGCGGGAGGTTACCGCTCAGGGGCACCGCACGGCAGCCCGGCCCCTCAGCCCCTCGCCGTGCTCCCGGCACAGCGCCGATGTCCGACCCGCGCGCAGGCACCCACCGTACTGGCACAGCGGTCCCCGACCACACCGCCGCAGGCCCTCCCCGGCACCACCGCCGCCCCCGGCCATCCGCAGCCGCACCGTCCATCGCCCTGCGCAGCCGCACCGCCCGTCGGCCGAAGTCAGGGGCGCTCCGGGCCGGGGCCGAATCCACACGACTCCCAGGGCCGGGCCGACCTCCGGGGCCAGGACCAAAGCGGGACGCGGTCAGCTTCTAGTTGGTCGTCTCCGGGCGCGCGGTCTTCTGCCAGGGGTAGGCGGTCTGCTGCCGTGGGTCGCGTGCCGTGATCGCCTGGGGCGGTGACGGCTGAGCCGCGCTCCCCGGGTCCGGCCGGGCGGAGGACTCCGTGTCCTGCCCGGCGGCGGATTCGGCGGATTCGGTGGCAGGCCCGGACCGGGCCCGACCGGGTGCGGACCCGCCGCCCGCGTCCGACCGATCCGCCGTTCCGCTCTGCCGAGCGCCTCCGCCCGCGGTGCCCGCGGTCCCGTCGGATACGGTTTCCGCGGCCGGGACAGCCGAAGAGGTCCCCGCCTCCGACCAGTGGCGCAGCGCGCCCGCCTCCATGTCGATCTGGGTGCTCAGCGAGTCCAGGTCGTCCTCGGCGAACCTGCCCGCCCGGTCGCGCGCCGCCCACCGCAGGGACTCCGCCGAACGCACGATCCGCTCCATGCGCTCACGCAGCCCGGGCAGCCGCGCGGCGACTGTCGCCCGGTCCGGCTCGCGCTCCAGCCGCTTCAGCTCGTCGTCCAGCTCATGGCCATGGACACTCAGCCGCTCGAAGAGGCCGAGCGACTCGGACAGCGAGGCGTCCTCGGCCACGCCCGCGTGCAGCGCGTCCTGGGTCGCTCTCATCGATGTCCGCAGGGACAGCCGGAGCTGCGCCAGCTCGGCGACGACACCGCTCTGCCCATAGCTCTTGGCCCGGAGCGTTGTCTCCTCGACCGTACGGCGGGCCTGGGTGACCGTACGCTCAACGCCCCGCTTGGCCGCACGCACCGCCTTTACTGTGACAAACACCCCCAAGGCCACAAAGGCGATAAAAAGCAGCGTCAACATCAAAATCGCGGCTTCCATGGGCGCCCCTCCGGCGTCGGGTTGTGTCCTTCCACGGTAAACGGAACAGGCAGGCCGAGGGTTCCATCGGAACCCCCAACCTGCCCGCGAGTGAATCCCCGAACCCGTAGGGGAAACCCTGAGCCCGTAAGGGAAACCCTGAAGCCGCCACGGACAATGTCGTCGCCCGCGCCCGCCCCCGGTACCGCCGCAAACGATCCAGACCGGGATTCAGACCGAAATCCCGGTCTGGATCCCGATCTGGATCTGGATCCCGGTCTGGACCCCGGTCTACTCGGGAACGATATTGACCAGCTTCGGCGCCCGCACGATCACCTTGCGGATTCCCGCGCCGCCCAGCGCCGCGACCACTGCCGCGTCGCCCAGCGCCAGCGCCTCCAGCTCCGTGTCGGGGATCGACGGGGAGACCTCCAGCCGCGCCTTGACCTTGCCCTTGATCTGCACCACGCAGGTCACGGTCTCGTCCACGACGTACGCCGGGTCCGCGACCGGGAAGTCCTGGTGCACGACCGAATCGGAGTGGCCCAGCTTGCGCCACAGCTCCTCGGCGATGTGCGGGGCCAGCGGGGCGATCAGCAGCACCAGGGGCTCGGCCACGCTCCGGGGCAGCCGGCCGCCCGACTTGGTCAGATGGTTGTTCAGCTCGGTGATCTTGGCGATGGCGGTGTTGAACCGCAGCGCGGCCATGTCCTGCCCGGCTCCGTCGATCGCCTTGTGCAGTGCGCGCAGCATGGCCTCGCCCGGCTCGCTGTCGACGACCGTGACCTCCCCTGTCGACTCGTCGACCAGATTGCGCCACAGCCGCTGGAGCAGCCTGTACTGGCCGACGACGGCACGGGTGTCCCACGGCCGGGACACATCCAGCGGCCCCATCGCCATCTCGTACAGCCGCAGCGTGTCTGCTCCGTACTCGGCGGCGATCTCGTCCGGGGTGACGGCGTTCTTAAGGGACTTGCCCATCTTGCCCAGCTCGCGCCTGACCGGCTCGCCCGCGAAGGAGAACGCCCCGTCCCGCTCCTCGACCTCGGCGGCCGGCACCGGGAAGCCACGGGCGTCACGGTAGACATACGCTTGGATCATGCCCTGGTTGAACAGCTTGTGGAACGGCTCCGGGGCCGAGACATGCCCCAGGTCGAACAGCACCTTGGACCAGAACCGGGCGTACAGCAGATGCAGCACGGCGTGCTCGGCACCGCCCACGTACAGATCGACACCGCCGTGGGGAACGCCCTCGCGCGGACCCATCCAGTACTGCTCGATGACCGGATCGACCAGCTTGTCGCTATTGTGCGGGTCCAGATAACGCATCTCGTACCAGCACGAACCCGCCCAGTTGGGCATGGTGTTGGTCTCGCGGCGGTACTTGCGCGGGCCGTCCCCCAGATCCAGCGTGACATCGACCCACGCCTCGTTCCTGGACAGCGGGGTCTCCGGCCGGGAGTCGGCGTCCTCGGGGTCGAACGTACGGGGCGAGTAGTCGTCGACCTCCGGCAGCTCCAGCGGAAGCATCGACTCCGGCAGCGCGCGGGCGATCCCGTCCTGGTCGTAGACGATCGGGAACGGCTCGCCCCAGTAGCGCTGCCTGCTGAACAGCCAGTCGCGCAGCCGGAAGTTGACGGTGGCCTCGCCGACTCCGCGCGCGACCAGCCAGTCGGTGATCCTGGCCTTGGCCTCGGCGACCTCCAGGCCGTCCAGCGAGATCTCGTCGTTGGAGGAGTTGATCGCCGGTCCCTGGCCGGTGAACGCCTCGCCCTCCCAGTCGCTGGGCGGCTGTACGGTGCGGATGATCGGCAGGCCGAACGCCTCGGCGAACTCCCAGTCGCGCTCGTCCTGGCCGGGTACGGCCATGATCGCGCCCGTGCCGTAGCCCATCAGGACGTAGTCGGCGACGAAGACCGGGACACGGGTGCCGGTGACCGGGTTCAGAGCGTACGCGCCGGTGAAGACGCCGGTCTTGTCCTTGTGCTCCGTCTGCCGCTCGACATCGCTCTTCGTCTGCGCCTGCTTGCGGTACGCCGCAACCGCCTCGGCGGGCGTGGCCGCGCCGGCGGTCCAGGAATCCTTGACGCCCTGGGGCCACTCGGCGGGCAGGATCGAGTCGATCAGCCCGTGCTCGGGCGCCAGCACCATGTAGGTGGCACCGAACACGGTGTCGGGGCGGGTGGTGAAGACCGTGATCCGCGCACCGTCGTGACCGTCCACGGAGAAGTCGACGCGCGCGCCCTCCGAGCGGCCGATCCAGTTCCGCTGCTGCAGTTTGATCGCCTCGGGCCAGTCCAGGGCGTCCAGATCACCCAGCAGCCGGTCGGCGTACGCGGTGATCCGCATGTTCCACTGGCGCAGATCGGCCTTGAAGACCGGGAAGTTGCCGCGCTCGGAGCGGCCGTCGGCGGTGACTTCCTCGTTCGCCAGTACGGTGCCCAGCCCCGGGCACCAGTTGACGGGCGCGTCGGAGGCGTACGCCAGCCGGTATCCGCTCAGGATGTCGGCGCGCTCGACGGCGTTCAGCTCGCTCCACGCGCGCGTGGAGCCCGGGACAGGGCGGTCGCCGCTCTCGAACCGGGCCACCAGGTCCGCGATCGGACGGGCCCTGTCCCCTTCCTCGTCGTACCAGGAGTTGAAGATCTGCAGGAAGATCCACTGGGTCCACCGGTAGTACTCGGGGTCGATCGTCGCGATCGACCGCCGCTGATCGTGGCCCAGGCCCAGCCGCCGCAGCTGCCGCTTCATGTTCTCCATGGCGGCCTCGGTCGACACCCGGGGGTGCGTACCGGTGGCGACCGCGTGCTGCTCGGCGGGCAGGCCGAAGGCGTCGAAGCCCAGGGTGTGCAGCACATTGTGCCCGGTCATGCGCTGATGGCGGGCGTAGACATCAGTGGCGATATAACCCAGAGGGTGCCCGACGTGCAGCCCCGCGCCCGACGGGTAGGGAAACATGTCCATGATGAACTTCTTGGGCCGGGCGACCAGGGCGGGGTCCCCGGCCAGCTCCCCGGTCGGGTTGGGCGCCTGGTACGTGCCGTCGGCGTCCCAGAAGTCCTGCCAGCGTGCCTCGATGTCGGCGGCCATCGCGGCCGTATAACGATGAGGCGCGGCAGCCTCGGCAGCGGAAGCAGCAGAATTCGTCTCGCTCATGATCCTTAAAGCTCCATCGATCGTCTCTGCCGGCGGTTCGGATAGGGCCGTGCCCGCATACGAGCTGGGCCCGCAAACAAAAGGACCCCTCACACAGGAGGGGACGCCGCGCCGATTCCGACCGGATCTCTTTCATCCGTCGGGACTGATCAGCGCGGCTCGCTAAGCAGAAGGCGTACGGCACGCATGGCGTCAGGGTACCGCAGCGGACCTTCCGGACGCGCAGTGGACCATTCCGGGGGGACGACGGGCCTTCCCGGCGCGCGGTGGACCATTCCGCGGGGGACAACGGACCATCCGGACGCGCAGTGGATCATTCCGGGCGGTCAGCGGACTGTTCCGATGCCGACGCGGACCTTCCCGGCGGTCAGCGGACCGTTCCGATGCCGACGCGGACCTTCCCGGCGCGCGGAGGCCCGCCCGCGCAATCAGGTGGCGGGGCTGTCGAGACAAGCCGGGGCGTACCCCGTATCTATCCGTATGGAGATCCACAGGCACCCCGGGACGCCGGGACACAGGCCGAAATCAGATATCCGGCGCATGCGCCACGGGCGCCCGCCCCGCCCCCAACTCCCCCTGCATACCCCGCGTATCGACCCTATTCAGGGCAACCCCCGTGCCGGTTGACTGGCTTCGTCACGCCTAAAGCCCGAAACGTCGTACCGCTCGGTATGGGTCGACTTAGCATGCGTCAACGGGACCGCATCCCGCACCCTCGGAGTTGCCCCATGAAGCCATATCGCAAGAGCCGTTCGTCACCCGCCCCGGGTACCGGACTCAGCCGCCCCGTGCAAGGCGGTCTCACAGTCGCGGCGTTCGTGGTCATCCCTTTGCTCGCTCTCGGCGGAAGCGACAGCTTTCGCGCGGCACTCGACTTCACCACCGGAACCCTGTCCCTGGTGTCCCTCACCGCCTCCATCGCCTGGGGGCTGCTCGCCACGGACCGACTTCTGCTGTCCCCGCGTCACCGGCTGCTCGCCCAGGCCGTCCACCGGGCCACGGCCACCGCCTCTCTCGGCTTTCTGCTGCTGCACGCAACCGTGAAGATCTCGCTCGGGCGGGTGGACCTGATCGGAGCCGTCGTCCCGTTCGGCCTCGGCGTCACCGGCGCGTCCGGGCTGATCGGCTTCGGGTCGCTGGCCGGCTTCCTCATGGTGATCGCGGGCGCCACGGGCGCGCTGCGCAGCGCTCTCGCGGGCAATGTCAAGGGCGCGGGCCGCTGGCGGGCGGTACACATGCTGGCGTATCCCGCCTGGTGCTCCGCGCTGGTGCACGGCCTGTTCGCGGGCCGCCCCGCCGACACCTGGGTGGTGACGATGTACTGCCTGGCGCTCCTGAGCGTCGCCGGCGCGATGTCCATACGACTGCTGCCGCCACCGGCCCAGCGCCGTGTCGCCAACAAGATCCTCCGCCTGACCGGCCGTGGCTCCGGCGACCGCTTCACCGACCAGCCCACAGCCAGTGAACCGATCATGCCTCCCATCCCCAGCATCCCGGGAGTGACCACGGTAGGTCTCGACCGGATGAACGCGATTCCCTCACAGCGTCCGTACGAATCGGGCTTCCGGCGCCCGTCCGCGCTGGGCCGGCCGCCCCCCTTCTCGGCGCCCTCTCCACAGCTCTACGAGGCACCACCGCCTCCGGCTGTGGAGCCCGCCGCCGGGCAGGGCGGCGAATCGGGCTCCCCCATAGGGGCGGGCACGGGAACCGGGATCTCCGCCGCGTACCGCGCGGTCTCCCTGGGGGGCGAGCCGACCGCCCCGCTGGCCGAGCGCATCCCGATGACCGAGGAGATACCCGTCGTATCGGAGGACGGCCCGGGCCCCGGTGTCTGGCCCGCGCCCGCGCCCCCGCCGCCCGCACGGGCCTTCCCGTCCGGGCCGGTGCCGCCCACGCCGCCGTACGCCCCTCCTCCCCGCGCCTCCGGCACACCACCCGTCGACAGCTTCGGGGGCCGGCTCGGCGGACAGCCGACCGAGACGACTTCTTTCGGGACGCCCTCCTTCGAGCCGCCGCCGCCCGGGGCACCGCCCGTCGAGTCGTTCGGCGCCTCGCCCTCCGAGTTCTTCGAGTCCGCTTGGTCCGCTGGAACCACGGGGACCACGGGGACCACCGGGACCACCGGAATGCCTGGATTCGCTGGACCATCTGTGCCCCCTGTGTCCGCTGAGGTCTTCGAGCCGTTCGAACCCTTCGGCGGGGCACCCCGGTACACCACACCTCCGCCGCTCCCGTACGAATCGCCCGATGCCCGCTACGAGACCTATGAGACGTACGAGACGTACGAGCCCCGTCCCCCGACGTACGACGCGGTCACCCCCGTCGCGTACGACGACACACAGGCGGCGCCCGGACCGCTCTTCCCGCCCCCGGCCGGAGAGCCCTGGAACACGCCCGCAGGAGACCGACCTTGAACACCCCCCTCCCCGATGTTCCCGAGGTCCGCGTCGTCGGCCTGCCCCAGCTGACCCAGGGGTTCGACCTGGTCGAGCGGCTCGACCTCCCGACGCATCTCAATGTGCACGGACCGCTGGAGCCCGTGACCGGTGAGCGGCTCGCACGGCTCGCCGAGGAGATCTCCCTGCGCGGCCGTGGCGGTGCGGGGTTCCCGTTCGGGCAGAAGCTGCGCGCGGTGGCCAAGTCCGCGATCCGGCGCGGGGTACGGCCCGTCGTCGTGGTCAACGGCAGCGAGGGCGAGCCCGCCTGCCGCAAGGACAGCGTGCTGCTCAACCGCGCGCCGCATCTGATCCTGGACGGCGCGCTGCTGGCCGCCGAGGCGCTCGGGGCGCGCACCCTGGTCGTGGCGGTGACCCGGAACTCCACGGAGATCTCCATGCGGGCCGCGCTGGCCGAGCGGGGTCTGTCCGACCGGCGCGGACAGCCGATGCGCGCCCGGATCGTCCGTACGCCGGAGCGCATGGTCTCCGGCGAGGCGTCCTCGGTCATCCGCGCGATCAACGGCGGCCCGGCCCTGCCG
>NZ_JBSGUP010000389.1:5810-7791 GCF_053607985.1 Streptomyces sp. NPDC055078 | reverse complement strand
ACGGTGTACGGCGCGGTGTCACCGCTCGCGGCCCGGCCGCGCCGGTCGTAGGTGACGACACTGAAGCGGGACGCGAGCAGCGCGGCGAGCGGCGCGTCCGTGGCCGCCGTGCACAGGGCCCCGCCGACGAGGACCAGCGGCGGCCCGTCGCCCCGCTGCTCGTATGCGATGAGGGTGCCGTCCCCCGACTGCGCCTTGCTGAGCGTCCGGCTCATGTTGTCCATAGGAGTGCTGACCGGTGCTCATCGCGGGACTCATCGCTCGGAGCCAAGAAATTCTGGCCGAGTTTCCGTTGAAATCCGGACGTCCGCCCTTAGGGCCGATAGGCCGGGCGACCCGGCCCGTACGGTGCGGGTCGGGCGCCCGTACCGTGGCTCCATGAACATCTGCGTTTTCCTCTCCGCCGCCGACCTGGACGACCGATACACGCGCCCCGCCCGGGAGTTCGCGGAGCTTCTCGGCAAGGGCGGTCACACCCTGGTCTGGGGAGGTTCCGACAGCGGGCTGATGAAGGTCGTCGCCGATGGGGTGCAGGAGGCGGGCGGGCGGCTGGTCGGGATCTCGGTCGGCTTCCTCAGCGACGTGGCGCGTCCCGGGGCCGACGAGATGCTGGTCGCGAAGGATCTCGCCGAGCGGAAGGCGCTCCTGCTGGCCCGCTCCGACGCGATTGTGATCATGGTCGGCGGGACGGGCACGCTGGACGAGGCCACCGACATCCTGGAGCTGAAGAAGCACGGAATGCACTCCAAGCCGGTGGTCCTGCTGAACACGGCGGGTTTCTACGACGGTCTGAAGCAGCAGTTCCGGCGCATGGACGAGGAGGGCTTCCTGCCGATTCCCCTCACCGACCTGGTGTTCTTCGCGGCGGACGGGGTGTCCGCGCTCGCGTATCTGGAGGAGTCGGCCGGGATTCAGTAGTCCGCCGACAGGGGTGCGAGCATGGCGGCATGCCAACACATCTGATCACCGGCTCCGGCTCCGGCATCGGCGCGGCCGTCGCCCGCCGACTGCACGGGCGCGGCGACGACCTCCTCCTGCTGGCGCGGAACGCCGGACGCGCGAAGGAACTGGCGGTCGCCTTCCCCGGAGCCCGTACGCTCGTCGCGGACCTCGCCGACCCGGACCGTATCTCCTGGGCGTTCTCGCACCAGCCGATGCCGGACCGGCTCGACTCGCTGCTGCACATCGCGGGAATCATCGACCTCGGCCCGGTCGGTGAACTGCGCCCCAGGACCTGGCATCAGCAGCTCAACACCAATCTGATCGCACCGGCCGAACTGACCCGGCTGATGCTGCCGCAACTGCGCGCCGCACGCGGACATGTGGTCTTCGTCAATTCGGGCGCCGGGCTCATGGCGAAAGCCGAACGGAGCGTGTACGCAGCATCCAAGCACGGGCTCAAGGCCCTCGCGGACTCCCTGCGAGAGGAGGAGCACCCGGCCGGTGTACGGGTCACCTCCGTCTTCCCGGGAGGTACGGCCGGACCCATGCAGGCCAAGGTGCACTCCCAGGAGGGCAAGGAGTACGACGCCTCCCGCTGGATCGACCCGGAGTCGGTCGCGACCGCGATCGTCACCGCGATCGACCTGCCGCGCGACGCGGAAATCGACAATCTGAGCGTGCGCCCCGGGCACTGATCCCGGCACGCCAGCCCCGTCCGCCCCGACCGGGCGGCCCGACCGTCCGCCCCGACCGGCCCGGCACGTCTGGCACGCCCGCCCCGGCCTGCCCGGCACGCCCGCCCCGCCCGTGCCGCGCCGCTCCCGGCGCGCGCGTCCAGCCGTCCGGAGCGGGACGTACGCTTCCGGGGTGAGCCAGAAGAGCGAGTCCAGCCCGAGCCCCGCCCCCGACAGGAACGAGTTCCGTCCGGGCCCCGCCACCGGCATCGGATCGATGCCCGGTGACGACGCGCGCGAGGCCGCGAAGACCGTCATGGGGTCCTTCGACGACTTCCCGTATCTGCCGGAACTGCCCGCGCGCG
>NZ_JBSGUP010000389.1:0-5800 GCF_053607985.1 Streptomyces sp. NPDC055078 | reverse complement strand
TCCTGGTCGAGCTGTACGCCCACGTCGAGCCGAGCGGCTGGCGGATCAGCGACCGGCCGGGCCGCGACACCCGGCGGGCCCGCTCCTGGCTCGGCGAGGACCTCGACGCGCTGGAGGAGTTCACCCAGGGGTACGGCGGGACTCTTAAGGTGCAGGCGGTGGGCCCCTGGACGCTCGCCGCCGCGCTGGAGCTGCGGGGCGGTGAGGCGGTGCTCTCCGACCCGGGCGCCTGCCGTGATCTCGCGGCCTCCCTCGCCGAAGGGCTGCGTACCCATCTGGCGGACGTGCGCCGCCGGATGCCGTACGCGCGCGTGGTGCTCCAGCTGGACGAGCCGTCGCTCATCGCCGTACTGCGGGGGCAGGTCCGCAGCGCCAGCGGCTACCGCACATACCGGGCCGTGGACCGGCAGCTGGTCGAGTCCACGCTGCGGGAGGTGATCGCGGACGAGACGGTCGTCGTCCACTCCTGCGCGCCGGACGTCCCGTTCGCGCTGCTGCGGCGGGCGGGGGCGGCGGGCGTGTCGTTCGACTTCGGGCTGCTCACCGAGCGTGACGAGGACGTGATCGGTGAGGCCGTCGAGGGCGGGACGAAGCTGTTCGCCGGAGTCGTGCCGACGACCGACACCGCATTGTCCGACCCGGCAGGTAGCGTCATGGGTGTCAGGACGCTGTGGCGCAGGCTGGGGCTTGATCCGGGGACTCTCACCAAGTCCGTGGTCATTACCCCGACCTGTGGTCTCGCGGGTGCCTCGCCGGCGTACGCACGGGCGGCGCTCGCCCACTGCGTCCAGGCGGCGAGATCGCTCGCAGACAACCCTGAGTAGTGGGTGCCAGGAATCGGGAGGACACAGACGGTGGCTGAGGACAAGGTGGCCGAAGGCGCGCAGGACGATTCGGACCTGTCCGCGCAGGACGATTCGGGCCTGCCCGCACAGGTCCGCGAGCAGCACGCCGACCTCGCCGAGCAGGTCGATGAGCACCGCTTCCGGTATTACGTGAAGGACCAGCCGGTCATCAGCGACGGTGAGTTCGACCAACTGCTGCGCTCGCTCCAGGAGCTGGAGGAGCGGTACCCCGCGCTGCGTACGCCCGACTCGCCGACCCAGAAGGTCGCCGGGCACTATGAGACGGACCTCGCCAAGGTCGAGCACCGCGAGCGGATGCTCTCCCTCGACAACGCCTTCGACGAGGAAGAGCTGACCGCCTGGGCGGAGCGCGTGGAGCGTGATGTCGGCACCTCGGACTTCCACTTCCTGTGCGAGCTGAAGATCGACGGCCTCGCGGTGAACCTGACGTACGAGAAGGGCCGGCTGACGCGCGCGGCGACCCGCGGCGACGGCCGGGTCGGCGAGGACATCACCCCGAACATCCGCACCATCTCCGACATCCCGGACCGGCTGCGGGGCGACCGCATCCCCGAGCTGGTGGAGATCCGCGGTGAGGTCTTCTTCCCGATGGACCAGTTCCAGGAGCTGAACGCGAGACGGGTGGCGGCCGGCGAGCAGCCGTACGCCAATCCGCGCAACTCCGCGGCCGGTTCGCTGCGCCAGAAGGACCCCAAGGCCACCGCGCTGCTGCCGCTGCACATGGTGGTGCACGGCATCGGCGCACGCCGGGGCTTCGACATCGACTGTCTGTCGCACGCCTATGACCTGCTGCGCGAGTGGGGCCTGCCCACCGCCCGGCACAACAAGGTCGTTGACTCCCTGGACGCCGTCCGCGAGTTCATCGCCCACTTCGGTGAGAACCGCCACTCCATGGAGCACGAGATCGACGGCGTGGTCGTCAAGCTCGACGAGATCCCGCTCCAGGGGCGGCTGGGCTCCACCGCCCGCGCCCCGCGCTGGGCGATCGCCTGGAAGTACGCGCCGGAGGAGGTCAACACCCGGCTGGTCAACATCCGGGTCGGCGTCGGCCGCACCGGCCGCGTCACGCCCTACGCCCAGGTCGAGCCGGTCACGGTCGCGGGCTCCGAGGTCGAGTTCGCCACCCTGCACAACCAGGACGTGGTGAAGGCCAAGGGCGTCCTCATCGGGGACACGGTGGTGCTGCGCAAGGCCGGGGACGTCATCCCGGAGATCCTGGGGCCGGTCGTCGATCTGCGGGACGGCACGGAAACGCCCTTCGTGATGCCGGCGGAGTGCCCCGAGTGCGGGACGGCGCTGCGGCCGATGAAGGAGGGCGATGTCGATCTGCGCTGCCCCAACGCACAGTCCTGCCCGGCTCAGCTGCGGGAACGACTCTTCTATCTGGCGAGCCGCAAGGCGCTCGACATCGAGCACTTCGGCTATGTCGCGGCGGCCGCGCTGACCAAACCCCTGGAGCCGTCCGAGCCCCCGCTGACGGACGAGGGCGATCTCTTCTCGCTGGAGATGGACCAGTTGCTGGACATCAAGGCGTATGTCCTCGACCAGGACAGCGGACTGCCCAAGCGCGACCCCAAGACGGGCGAGGAGAAGGTCGTCACGGTCTTCGCCAACCAGAAGGGCGAGCCGAAGAAGAACGCCGTCGCGATGCTGGAGAACATCGCCGCCGCCAGACACCGCCCCCTCGCCCGTATCCTCACCGGTCTCTCCATCCGCCATGTCGGCCCGGTCGCGGCGGAGGCGCTCGCCCGTGAGTTCCGGTCCATCGACCGGATCAGAAAGGCGAGCGAGGAGGAGCTGGCCGCCACCGACGGCGTCGGCGGGATCATCGCGGCCTCGCTCAAGCAGTGGTTCGCCGAGCCGTGGCACGAGGAGATCCTGCGCAAGTGGGCCGTCGCCGGGGTGCGGACGGAAGAGGCGGGCGGGGGGGAGGACGAGGGGCCCCGCCCGCTCGAAGGTCTCACCGTGGTCGTCACCGGGACACTGGAGAACTACACCAGGGATGGCGCAAAAGAGGCCCTTCAGAGCCTCGGCGCGAAAGTGACCGGTTCTGTTTCGAAGAAAACGGCGTTCGTCGTGGTCGGAGACAACCCCGGTTCCAAGTACGACAAGGCCGTGCAGTTGAAGGTGCCGGTTTTGGACGAAGGCGGCTTCGTCGTCCTGCTCGAACAGGGTCCCGATGCCGCTCGTGAGGCCGCTGTGCCTGCGGAGACGTGACAAAGGGGGCGTGCGCCGGGCTCGAATGGGGCTCATTCGGAGAACTGCGGGCGGCGTAAAGGTCGTATTCAAGCCGTCCTCCGCGAAGGGGGAACGGCCGGTACCGGTCACCCGTTCAGCGCATAGCAGATGGAGAAGGGTGGCCGGGTCGCATTCGGGCAAGAGCTGTAGAGCGCTGCCCGTCGGAGCCTCCCGCCACCTACTGTTGAGACGTGCGCCTGTCGTGCACGGCTGCGTGGTGGGATTTCAGTCGTGGTGGCATGACAACGGGAACCATCGCGAGGCATCGGCACCGCTGGCTGTGAGAGGGACGGGAATGGAACCGACCGAGAGCGCCGCCCGGGTCGCAAGGCCGCGCGCAAGCGTGACCCTTGCCGGTCTCGCGGGCAGGACGCCGGGCCTGCCCGTCGCTGTGGTCGCCGCGGCGTCGCTCGTCCTCGCGACCGGGATCACCGGCGCGGTCCGCGAGGACCGCGCGCTCTTCCCCGGCTCCACGGTGGGCTGGTCGCTCGCCGTGCTCACCGGAATCATCGTGGGCCATCTGGTCGCCCTCGGCCGCGACCGCTGGTGGGGCGGCACCGGCTCCGGCGCGGCCCTGACCATAGCCGTCCTCCTGCTCTACGGCTCGGTGCCGGCGGCGCTGGTCAGCCTCGCCGTCGTCGCCCTCGTCGGCACGGCCCGCCGCCACCGCTGGCGGCACGGCATCCTGCACGGCTCCGTCGACATCCTCGGCATCGGCGCCGCCGCGCTCGTACTGTCCGCCTTCGGCGCCTCCCCGAGCGTCGAGAACCCGGGGGACCCACTCGACTGGGGCATCGACGCCGCACCGGAAGTGATCCTCGCGGCCACCGTCTATCTCGCGGTCACCCGACTGCTGCTGTGGTATGTGACGGCCCCACAGGGCGGTGGTCTGCCCACCGCCGCGCGTACGGCCCTGCTGCGGCAGGGCCTTGTCGCGGTCGCCCTCCTCGGTATCGCCCCGCTGATCTGTGTCGTCGCCGCCGCGCTGCCCCTGCTGCTGCCGCTGTTCGCCGTACCGCTGATCGCCCTCGACTCGACCCTGTGGATCGCCCGCGCCCGGGCCGAGGAGCAGTTGCGCGACCCGCTGACCGGGCTGCCCAACCGGCAGTGGCTGCTGGAGCGGACCTGGGCCGCCCTGGAGGAGGCGGAGAGCAACAGCACCCGTGCCGCGCTCGTCCTGATCGACCTGGACCGGTTCCGCTCCGTCAACGACACCCTCGGCCATCTCGCGGGGGACCGGCTGCTGTTGCAGATAGCCCACCGGCTGAGGCACGCCCTGCCGCGCGGCGCGGAGGCCGCCAGGCTCGGCGGGGACGAGTTCGCCGTCCTGCTGCCCACAGCCGACTCCATCACCAGCGCCCAGCGCATCGCCCGCCAGCTCGCGGCCGAGCTGTCCTCGCCGCTCGACCTCGACGGTCTCACCCTCGTCCTGGAGGCGAGCGCGGGCGTCGCCGTCTTCCCCGAGCACGCCCTCGACGCCGAAGGGCTGCTGCGCCGCGCCGATGTGGCGATGTACCAGGCCAAGCGCGACCGTACGGGCGTCGAGGTGTACGAGTCCAAGCGCGACAGCAACACCCCCGACCGGCTCGGTCTCCTCGGCGATCTGCGCCGTGCGCTGGACGCCCGCGAGGTGGAGCTGCACTACCAGCCCAAGGTCCGCTTCGACGGGCATGTCGCGGGTCTTGAGGCGCTCGTCCGCTGGGTCCACCCGGACCGCGGCCGGGTCCCCCCGGACGAGTTCATCGCCATCGCCGAGTCCTCCGGGCTGATGCCCCACCTCACGGAGTACGTGCTCGACACCGCCCTCGCCCAGGTCGCCAAGTGGCGTGCCCAGGGACTGTTCGTCCCCGTCGCCGTCAATGTCTCACCGCGCGACGTCCACACGCCCGGATTCGCCGGGTCCGTCGCCGCCCGCCTCGCGCGCCACGGCGTTCCGGCCGGTTCGCTCCAACTGGAGATAACCGAGCACGTCCTCCTGGAGGACCCGCAGCGCGCCGCCGACACACTCGCCGGGCTCACCGACCACGGCGTGAAGATGTCCCTCGACGACTTCGGCACCGGGTACTCCTCGCTGGTCCACCTCCGCCGCCTCCCCGTCAGCGAACTGAAGATCGACCGCTCCTTCGTCGCCCGGCTCGCCGTCGACAACGAGGACGCGGAGATCGTCCGCTGCACCGTGGACCTCGCGCATTCCCTGGGCCTGCTCGTCGTCGCCGAGGGCGTCGAGGACGACGAGACCTGGGAGCGGTTGCGCGACCTGGGCTGCGACGCCGTCCAGGGCTGGCTGGTCGCCGCCGCGATGCCCCCGCAGGAGACCACCGCTTGGCTCCGCGCCCGCGGCGAGCGCGGCTGGCACCGGCACGCCGAGCCCGAGACCCCCTCGGACGCGGACGAGCCCACGGGCCAGGTGGTCCCCTAGGGCCTCTCGTTTGGATCAGGCTGGGCTCGCGTGCACTGGCACCGCACTCCCCCTGGGCGTGGCGGCCCGGCCCGAGCGCCCCGGCTCCTGGGGCTCTGCCCCCGACCCGGCCGCCTCAGTCTCTGCCGTGGCCCCGTCCGGGAGGTGCCCTGCCAACCTGCCCCGGGGCTCCGCCCCGAACCCGGCGCCTCAAACTCCCCCAAGGCTTCGCCTGGGAGGTGCCCCCAGGCGGGGCTGTCATTCGCTGCCCCAGCCCCGTAGGCCGCAGCCCTTGCGG
>NZ_JBSGUP010000388.1:0-7809 GCF_053607985.1 Streptomyces sp. NPDC055078 | reverse complement strand
GCCCTGGACGGGACCGCGGCTCCCTGCCGCACGGGGGACGGGGAATCAGACCGTCTCGGGAAGCTCCTCAAGGCCCTCGGTCACCAGCTTGGCCAGCCGGTCCAGGGCGGCGTCCGCGCCGTCCGCGTCGGACGCGAGCACGATCTCCTCGCCGCCCCGTGCGCCCAGGCCGAGCACGGCGAGCATGGAGGCGGCGTTGACCGGATTGCCATCGGTCTTGGCGATCGTCACCGGGACGCCGGAGGCCGTGGCGGCACGGACGAAGATGGAGGCGGGGCGGGCGTGAAGGCCCTCGGCCCAGCCGACGTTGACGCGGCGCTCAGCCATGGTGTTGCCCTTCAAGTACTAGCGGTTGTCTAGACCAGTGTCTCATGTTGCCGTGTAACCGTATGTTGCCCTGTGTGCGTACCGTACGGCCCGGAGGCGTCCGGGCCCCGGCCGGGGCGCGGCGCGGCCCGTAGGGCGTGACGCGGCCCACCCGTCCCACCTCGGACATCCCTGGCGCAACAGCCTCCGCGACCGATCATCGCGCCGTAGGCTTTCAGCATGCGGACCGAGCCCGAGCACGCCTACCCCGATCACTGGGAGGCGGACGTGCTGCTGCGCGACGGGGGCACGGCGCGCATCAGGCCCATCACCACCGAGGACGCCGAGCGGCTGGTCAGCTTCTACGAACAGGTTTCGGACGAGTCGAAGTACTACCGCTTCTTCGCGCCCTACCCCCGGCTCTCCGCCAAGGACGTCCACCGCTTCACCCACCACGACTACGTGGACCGGGTGGGACTCGCCGTCACGATCGGCGGGGAGTTCATCGCGACCGTCCGCTACGACCGGATCGACGCACGGGGCAGGCCAGCGAGCGCGCCCGCCGACGAGGCCGAGGTCGCCTTTCTCGTCCAGGACGCGCACCAGGGGCGCGGGGTCGCCTCCGCGCTGCTCGAACACATCGCGGCAGTGGCGCGCGAGCGGGGCATCCGGCGGTTCGCGGCCGAGGTGCTGCCCGCCAACAACAAAATGATCAAGGTGTTCCGGGACGCCGGGTACACCCAGAAGCGCAGCTTCGAGGACGGCTCCGTCCATCTCACCCTCGACCTCGAACCGACCGCCGAGTCCCTCGCCGTGCAGCGGGGCCGCGAGCAGCGCGCGGAGGCGCGCTCCGTGCAGCGGCTGCTCGCCCCAGGCTCCGTCGCCGTCATCGGCACCGGCCGGGCGCCGGGCGGGGTGGGGCGCACCGTGCTGCGCAATCTCCTCGCCGCCGGGTACACCGGCCGTACGTACGCGGTGAACCGCGCCTTTCCCGCCGCGGGAAAGGTGGACGGAGTGCCGGCCTTCCGCTCCGTCGGCGAGATCACCGAGGCGGCGGGCGAACCGGTCGACCTCGCCGTCGTCGTGGTCCCGGCCGAGCGCGTGCCCGATGTGGTCGCCGACTGCGGTGGGCACGGGGTGCGCGGCCTGGTCGTCCTGTCGGCCGGCTACGCGGAGAGCGGCGCGGACGGACGGCGCCGCCAGCGGGAGCTGGTGCGGCAGGCGCGGTCGTACGGCATGCGCATCATCGGGCCGAACTCGTTCGGCGTCATCAGCACGGCCGGGGCCGTCCGGCTCAACGCCTCCCTGGCGCCCGAGTCCCCGGCCGCCGGGCGCATCGGTCTCTTCACCCAGTCCGGCGCGATCGGGATCGCGCTGCTGTCGGGGCTGCACCGCAGGGGCGCCGGGCTCTCCACCTTCATCTCGTCCGGCAACCGCGCCGATGTCTCCGGCAACGACTTCCTCCAGTACTGGTACGAGGACCCGGACACCGATGTCGTCCTGCTCTACCTCGAATCCATCGGCAACCCGCGCAAGTTCTCCCGCCTCGCCCGCCGTACGGCGGCGGTGAAGCCGGTCGTCGTGGTCAAGGGCGCCCGGCACAGCGGGAGCGAGCCGCCGGGGCACGCCGTACCGGTCACCCGTATCCCGGACACGGCGGTCGGGGCGCTGCTGCGGCAGGCGGGGGTGATCCGCGTCGACACCGTCACCGAGCTGATCGACGCGGGCGTCCTGCTGGCGGGCCAGCCCCTGCCGGCGGGCCCCCGGGTCGCGATCCTCGGGAACTCCGAGGCCCTCGGGCTGCTCACCTACGACGCCTGTCTGACGGAGGGGCTGCGTCCGCGGCAGCCGCTCGATCTGACGACGGAGGCGACCCCGGCGGACTTCCGGGACGCGCTCGCCCGGGCGCTGTCGGACGAGAGCTGCGACGCGGTGGTGGTGACCGCGATCCCCTACGTGGGGGAGGACGGCGACCTCCAGTCGGGCGACGGGGAAGTCCTCGCGGCGGCGCTGCGCGAGGCCGCCGCGGCCTCTCCGGCGAAGCCGGTGGCCGTGGTCCACGTCGAGCTGGGCGGCCTCTCCGCGGCCCTGGCCGCCGCCCGCGCCCCGGCCCGGGAGGCCCGTACCCCGGCCCGTGAGGCTCAGGCCCGGGAGGTCCGTACCCCGGCCCAGAACACGGCCCCGGAGGTCCGTACCCCTGCCCGTGACGCCCGGGACACGGCGACCTCGTCCCGCCCCCGCCGGCCGGGCGACGGCCCCGGCGGGGCAGCGGGCGACGGCCGTGCCCCCCACGGGCCGCCCGCGCCCCTCGGCGCCGCCGTGCGCGACGGCCCCGGCGCGGGACAGGGGACCGCGCGGCGGATTCCCGCGTACCCCGCCGCCGAGCGGGCCGTGCGGGCCCTGGCGCAGGCCGTGCAGTACGCGCAGTGGCGGCGGCACGCGGCCGAGCCGGGCAGGGTCCCCGAGTACGACGGCATCGACGAGCACGGTGCCGCCACACAGATCGCCCGGCTCCTCGGGGACGGCCGCAGCAGCGAGCTGCCGACGGCGGACGCGCACGAGCTGCTGGGGCGGTACGGCATCCGGGTGCGGCCCACGCTCCCCGCGCCGGGGCCCGACGAAGCCGTACGGGCCGCCGAGCGGCTGGGGTACCCCGTCGCGCTCAAGACCACGGCGCCCCATCTGCGGCACCGGGCCGATCTCGGGGGCGTACGGCTCGATCTCGCCTCCGAGGCGCAGGTGCGGCAGGCGTACCGGGAGCTGACCGACCTCCTCGGCCGGCCGGTCGAGCTGCGGCCGGTCGTGCAGGCGATGGCCCCCCGGGGCGTGGACACCGTCGTCCGCGCCGTCATCGACCCCGCCGTGGGGGCCGTGCTGTCCTTCGGGCTCGCCGGGGCCGCGTCCGAGCTGCTGGGGGACACCTCGCACCGGCTCGTGCCCGCGACCGAC
Organism: Streptomyces sp. NPDC055078; assembly: GCF_053607985.1. NCBI lineage: Bacteria > Bacillati > Actinomycetota > Actinomycetes > Kitasatosporales > Streptomycetaceae > Streptomyces > Streptomyces sp. NPDC055078. Next base: position 4,554 of record NZ_JBSGUP010000388.1, on the reverse strand, counting down.
CGCGATGCCGCCGAGCTGATCCGGACCATCCGGACAGCTCCCCTCCTCTTCGGCTGGCGCGGGTCCGCGCCCGTCGACACCGCGGCACTCGAAGAGCTGCTCCTGCGGGTATCACGACTTGTGGACGACCACCCCGAAGTGGTCGGAATCAGTCTTGAACCCGTCGTCGTGGCTCAGCACGGCCTCTCCGTTCTCGGCGCGTCCGTGCGGCTCGCACCCCCCGCAACCTTCACTGACCTGGGGCCTCGCAGACTCCCCAGCTACTGAGCGGCACTGAGCGCTCGACGCCCCGGAGGCCCCGTAGGATGGACCGCATGGCGAAGACCGGTACGACGACCCAGGGGCTGCGCGCGGCGATCGAGCGCAGCGGCTACTACCCGGCTCTCGTGGCCGAGGCGGTGGAGGCCGCCATCGGCGGGGAGCAGATCGAGTCGTATCTCGTGCACCAGGAGACCACCTTCGACGCCAACGAGGTGCGTCGCCATGTCACCGTGCTCGTCCTCACGGGCAACCGCTTCATCGTCAGCCACACCGACGAGCAGACCGCCGAGTCCAGCTCGCCGACGCCGTACGCCACCACCTCCACCGAGTCGGTCAAGCTCGGCAGGATCTCCTCCGTCGTCGTCAGCCGCGTCGTCGCCAACCCGGAGTCGTACACCCCCGGCACCCTGCCCCGCGAGGTCGTCCTGACCATCGGCTGGGGCGCGGTCTCCCGGCTCGATCTGGAGCCCGCCGCCTGCGGTGACCCCAACTGCGAGGCCGACCACGGCTATACGGGCAACTCCACGGCCGACGATCTGAGCCTGCGGGTCAGCGAGGCCGGTGACGGCCCGGACACCGTCCAGCAGACTCTCGCCTTCGCCCAGGCGCTGTCCGAGGCCACGGCGGCCACCGGAGCCGCTCCGGCCGCCCCGGCCACCTCGACGGCGGCCACGAGGCCCGCTCGCTGATGGTGCAGCCCGCGACACCCGCCACCTGGCCGGACGAACCGCTCCCGCTCGCGGTGGACTCCGCACCCGTCCCCGAGTACGGCTCCGGCTCCCTCGCCGATCTGCTGCCCACACTCGCCGCGGGACAGGGCGTACCGGGCCTCGCCCCGGCCATCCCCGAGCTGACCCCCGCCGACCGGAACTGCGTCTTCCTGATCGACGGTCTCGGCTGGGAGCAGATCCGGAGCCACCCGGACGAGGCGCCCTTCCTCGGCTCGCTCCTCCACACCTCGCGCGGCGGCACCGGCCGCCCCATCACCGTCGGCTTCCCCGCCACCACGGCGGCCTCCCTCGCCTCGGTCGGTACGGGCCTGGCCCCCGGGCGGCACGGACTGCCCGGCTACACCGTGCGCGACCCCGCCACCGGCGCGCTGATGAACCAGCTCCGCTGGAAGCCGTACACCGATCCGTACGCCTGGCAGCCGTACCCCACCGTCTTCCAGCTCGCCCATGAGGCGGGCGTCCACACCGCCCAGGTCTCGTCCCCGATATTCGAGCACACCCCGCTCACCCGGATCGCGCTCAGCGGCGGAACGTTTCACGGCCGCCTCGGCGGCGAGGAGCGGATGGACCTCGCGGCCGGGGAACTGGGGGCGGCCGACCGGTCGTTGGTCTATACGTACTACAGCGAGGTCGACGGCATGGGCCATCGGTTCGGTGTCGGCTCCGACGCCTGGCGCGGACAGCTGATGTATGTCGACCGGCTGGCACAGCGCCTCGCCGAGCAGCTCCCGCCCCGCTCCGCCCTCTACATCACCGCCGACCACGGCATGATCGACATCCCCTTCGACGAAGAGTCCCGTATCGACTTCGACGAGGACTGGGAGCTGAGCGCCGGGGTCGCCCTCCTCGGCGGCGAGGGCCGGGCCCGCCATGTGTACGCGGTACCGGGCGCGGAGGCCGATGTGCTGACGGTCTGGCGCGAGGTGCTCGGCGAGCGCTTCTGGGTCGCCGGCCGTGAAGAGGCCGTCGCCGCGGGCTGGTTCGGACCGTCGGTGGACGAGCGCGTCCTCGGCCGGATCGGCGATGTCGTCGCCGCCGCCTGCGACGATGTGGCGATCACCGCCTCCGGCCAGGAGCCGCACGAGTCGGCGATGGCGGGGATGCACGGCTCCCTCACCCCGGTCGAGCAGCTCGTCCCGCTCATCGAAGTGCGTTCGTAGCACCTCCGAGCCGCCTGGCTGCTCCGCCCGGCCACCCGTCGGCGTCCGGGCGGTCCTCGTCGCGCCACTCGTCTTCGAGGATGCTGAACACTTCGGAGTCCCGCCAGCCGTCCCGGATCAGCGCGCTATGACGATGACGTCCTTCCCGGGTCATCCCGAGCCTGCCGAGTACCCGTGCCGACCCGAAGTTCCGCGGGTCACAGGTGGCATGGACGCGAGGTGGCATGGACGCGGTGGAGCCCAAGATCTCAGCGGGGCGATCGGACGACCGTGAACACCGCGCCCTCCGGGTCCGTGACGATCGCGCTGCGGCCGTGCGGGCCGTCCTCGGGCGGTCTCAGGACATGTCCGCCGAGCGCGGTCACCCGGCGGGCGGTGTCGTCGGGGTCCCCGACCTCGAACCAGGTCATCCAGTACGTTCCCCGGTCGCGCGGCAGCGACCGGCCGACGCCGCGCAGCGCGGCGACCGGGCGGTCGTCCAGGCTCAGGGTCACCAGATCGACGCCGCCGGGGGTGTCGGGTTCGGCGGGCTCGGCCTCGTAGTCGAAGACCGTCTCGTAGAACTTGGCGACCGATGAGGTCTCGACGGTGAGCAACTCGTGCCAGACCGGGGTGCCATGGGTGCCGTGGAGTGCGGTGCCGCCGTGGGCCGCCGCCTGCCACAGACCGAACACCGCGCCCGCCGGGTCCGTCGCGATCGCCATCCGGCCCGCGTCGCCCGCGTCCAGCGGGCCGACGCCCACGGTGCCGCCGCTGCACCTGACCGTCTCGGCGTCGGCGTCCGCGTCGTCGGTCGCCAGATACGGCGTCCACGCGATCGGCAGCCGCCGGTCGGCGGGCAGTTGCCCAAGACCCGCGACCTCCTTGCCGTCGAGCAGGGCGCGCACATACGGACCGAGCTGCGCCGGGCCGGGGGAGTACTCCCAGCCGAACAGTTCGCCGTAGAAAGCCTGGATCGCGTCAAGGCCGTGCACCATCAAGCTCACCCAGCTGGGTGTGCCGGGTGTGTGCCGAGTCGCCTCGGTCATCGTCACTCTCTCCTCGGACCATCGTCGTGGCCGTACGGGGGGACGGCGTACGGGCCTCTGTACGGTGCAAGGCCGTGCGCCCCGATGTGAATGCTTGCACCCCCCGGCGTTGAGCGCGCCCCGGCCGCGCCGCTTTTGGCGGGTTCCCGCCGGAGGATGCCCGTTTTAGTGTCGCAGATCCGATTCGGCGGTATTAAGGATCGGCAGGGGATGGACGAGGATGAGGTCCATGACGCCCATCATCTCCGCGCCCGCTCTCGCGGCCGAACTGGCCGGACCGCGGCCCCCGGTCCTGCTCGACGCCCGCTACCGGCTCGGTGGTCCGCACGGACGCCCCGACTACGACGCGGGGCACATCCCCGGCGCGGTCTTCGTCGACCTGGACGCGGAACTGGCCTCCACGCCCGGCGCGGGCGGCCGTCATCCGCTGCCGGACCCCGGGGCGTTCGGTGCGGTGATGCGCCGCGCCGGGGTGTCGGACGGGTCGCCCGTGGTCGTCTACGACGCGGCCCAGGGCTGGTCGGCCGCGCGCGCCTGGTGGCTGCTGCGGTGGACGGGGCACACCGCCGTACGGGTCCTGGACGGCGGTCTCGCCGCCTGGACCGGCCCGCTGGAGACCAAGTCCCCCGACCCCGCCGAGGGCGACTTCACCCCCGTGCCCGGCGGGCTCCCGCTGCTGAGCGCCGACGAAGCGGCGGCGCTCGCCCGTACGGGTCTGCTGCTGGACGCCCGCGCGGGCGAACGCTATCGGGGCGAGGTCGAACCGATCGACGCCGTGGCCGGTCATGTCCCGGGCGCGGTCTCCGCCCCCACCACCGAGAATCTGGACGCCGAGGGGCGCTTTCTGCCACCGGACCAACTGGCCGCCCGCTTCCGGGCCCTGGGCGCGTCGGAGGACGGGCCCGAGGCACCCGGGGTAGGCGTCTACTGCGGCTCCGGGGTCTCGGCCGCCCAGCAGGCGCTCGCCCTCGAACTGGCGGGCTTCCCCCACGCCCTCTACGCGGGCTCCTGGTCCCACTGGACCCGGGACCCGGCCCGGCCGGTCGCGACGGGCCCCGAGCGGGGCTGACGCCACCCGGCACCGGGCGGCCGGGCCCCCGGGGAGGCGGAGCGAGCGCGACCACCGCCCCGAGCCGGGACGCCGGGACGCCGGGACGTCCGGACGCCGGGACGCCGGGACCACGGCGGCGAGGCCCGGTGACTTCGCGCCCGTGTCCTCGCCCCGACCGCCGAGCCGACGCCGTCGGCGGGGAACGCCGGACCGGGGTGAGAGCGAACACCGCGAAGCCGAATCCCGCCCCGGCGATCGCGGGGGCGGGACCGCGGCCCACGGGCGCCACCAGGGCCCGGTGTTCCGGTGAGCGGCATGGACCG
>NZ_JBSGUP010000387.1:0-7812 GCF_053607985.1 Streptomyces sp. NPDC055078 | reverse complement strand
CTGCTGCAACGTCGCCCCGACATCCGACGTACGCGTCGTCGTCATCGACTGCACCGAAACCTGAGCATCACCACCCACCGCCACCGAACCGACCTGGATCTTCCGGCTGACGCGCCGGTCGGCGAGCTTGGTCGGAACGGAAGGGATACCGAGAGAAATCGCGGTCATCTGCTGTGCAACCCCAAGGTGTGGATCGAGGTCCCGAGATCGGCGGGCTCCAGCAGTCGAGATTACGGCACCTCGGTTACGACAAGCACATCGCGCGGGGAAATCCCCACGCATAGGTGAGCGGCCGGGCACAAAATGCACCCGGCCGCCGCACACCACCTGCCGTAGGGTCTCCGGTCAGCCGACCCCGCCGGGCCGGTCAGGCCGTCGTACCGGACCCGTACCGTCCCGTCCCGTCGCACAGGCCGACGGAACCCGGACCCGTGTGCCGGCCGGTCCAGGCCCGGGTATCAGCTGATCTTGACCGGGTTGACGATGTCCGCGACCAGCACCAGCAGGGTGAAGCAGATGAAGACGCCCGCCACCACATACGCGACCGGCATCAGCTTGGCGACATCGAACGGGCCCGGGTCGGGGCGCCGGAAGAGCCTGGCCACGTTGCGGCGTACGGACTCCCACAGGGCCCCCGCGATATGCCCGCCGTCCAGCGGCAGCAGCGGCAGCATATTGAAGAGGAACAGCGAGAGGTTGAAGCCCGCGAGCAGCATCATGAAGGTGGCGATGATGTTCTCGGTGGGCACATCGAGGTTCATCACCTCGCCGCTGATCCGGGCGGCGCCGACGACGCCGACCGGGGAGTCGTCCTTGCGCTCGCCCTCGCCGAAGGCCGCGTTCCACAAGTCGGGGACCTTGGCGGGGAGCGCGATGATCGACTCGACGCCGTTCGCCATCATGTCGCCCATACGGTCGACGGAGTCGGTGAAGGAGAGCGGCACGATCTTGGTCTGTGCGGCGAAGCCGAGATAGCCGGCCGGGACGAAGTCACCGGGGACGACCTCGCCGTCCGCGTCCTTCTTGGCCACCAGGTTCTTGATGAGATCGGCCTTGAGCACCTGCTCGCGGCCGTCGCGCTCGACGGTGATGGTGGCCGGGCCGATGGTCTCGCGGATGTGGTTCGACAGGGTGCCCCAGTCGCCGACGCGCTCGCCGTTGAAGGCGACGATCTTGTCGCCCTCCTTCAGCCCGGCGTTCTGAGCGGGTGAGACCGGGTCGCCGGGGGCGCAGGTGTCGCGCTTCTCGCTCTGCTGGATGACGCACTTCTGGACGCCGGCGACCTCGGTGGTCTGGGTGGCGAAACCGAAGGACATCGAGATCCCGAGGAAGATCGCGACGGCCAGGATCAGATTCATGAACGGCCCGGCGAACATCACGATGAAACGCTTCCACGGCTTGCGCGTGTAGAAGAGCCGCTTCTCGTCGCCCGGCTGGAGTTCCTCGTACGCCGCCGTTCTGGCGTCCTCGATCATCCCGCGCCAGGGCGAGGTGGAGCGGGCCTCCAGCCGGCCGTCCGCGCCGGGCGGGAACATCCCGATCATGCGGATGTAGCCGCCCATCGGGATGGCCTTGATGCCGTACTCGGTCTCGCCCTTGCGCCGGGAGAAGATCGTCGGGCCGAAGCCGACCATGTACTGCGGTACGCGGATGCCGAAGAGCTTGGCCGTGGAGAGATGGCCCAGCTCATGGAAGGCGATGGAGAACAGCAGCCCCACGGCGAACAGCGCTATGCCAAGGACCGTCAACAACATCGTCATGCGCGAGCCTCCGCTGTGGATTTCGCTGCCAGTTCCCGGGCCCGCGCCCGGGCCCAGCTCTCCGCTTCCAGGACGTCGGCCACCGTCAGCCGGGTTCCCCGCGCGGATGTTCCATGCCCGGGTGTTCCCCGCGGGGGTGCTCCGTACCCAGGTGTTCCATGCCCGGACGTTCCATGCCCGGACGTTCCATGCTCGGGTGTTCCGTGCTCGGTGACGACTTCGGTGACCGTATCCATGATTCCGTTGAACGGCAGCCGTCCGGCGAGAAACGCCTCGACGCACTCCTCATTGGCGGCATTGAACACCGCCGGGGCGGTCCCGCCCAGCTCCCCCACCCGCCGGGCGAGTCCCACCGCGGGGAAGGCGTCGGTGTCGAGGGGGAAGAACTCCCAGGTGGAGGCTTTGCTCCAGTCGAACGCGGGGGACGCGTCGGGGACCCGCTGCGGCCAGCCGACGCCGATGGCGATCGGGCCGCGCATATCGGGCGGGGTGGCCTGGGCGATGGTGGAGCCGTCCGTGAACTCGACCATGGAGTGGACATAGGACTGGGGGTGGACGACGACCTCGATCCGGTCGAAGGGGATGTCGTAGAGGAGGTGGGCCTCGATGACCTCAAGCCCCTTGTTGACCAGGGTCGCGCTGTTCACCGTGATCACCGGGCCCATGGCCCAGGTGGGGTGCGCGAGGGCGTCCTCGGGGGTGACGTCCGCCAGCTCGGCCCGGGTCCGGCCGCGGAAGGGGCCGCCGGACGCGGTGACGACGAGCTTGCGGACATCGGCGCGGGTGCCGGACGCCAGTGCCTGGAACAGGGCGGCGTGCTCGGAGTCCACCGGGATGATCTGGCCGGGGCGGGCGAGGGCCTTCACCAGCGGCCCGCCGACGATGAGCGACTCCTTGTTGGCGAGGGCGAGGGTGCGGCCCGCCCGCAGCGCGGCCAGGGTGGGCGCGAGCCCGATGGAGCCCGTGATGCCGTTGAGCACCGTATGGCAGTCGGAAGCGGCGAGCTGGGTGGCGGCGTCGGGTCCGGCCAGGATCTCGGGCCGCTTCTCGGAGCCGTACTGCCCGGCGAGTGCCTCGCGCAGTGCGGGCACGGCCTCCTCGCGGGCCACAGCGACCGCCCGGACCCGCAGCCGCCGCGCCTGCTCGGCCAGGAGTCCGACCCGGCCGCCCGCGGCGGAGAGCCCGGTGACCCGGAAGCGGTCGGGGTTGCGCAGGACGAGGTCGATGGCCTGTGTGCCGATGGACCCGGTGGAGCCGAGGACCACAAGGTCACGGCGTCCCGCGGCCGGGTCGAAGGCGATATGCGGGTCGGCGAGGGGGGATGGGCTGTCGCTCATCCCCCCATTGTGTCCGTAACACCGGCTCTTCCGGGACAGTGGTGCCGCGGCGGAGCCGACCGCGGGCGTCGCCGCCGGCTCTCGCCCCTCTCAGGGCATGGGGCCCCGCTCAGGGGATCGGGCGGTGGACGTTGTCCTTCGTGGCGGGTCCCGGGGTGGCGTCGGCGATCCAGGGGCCCTCGCCGCTGGGGTCGACAACGCCCTCCTCCAGCCAGGTGTAGGTGCCGGACAGCACGCCGTCGACCACCTTGCGGTCGATGTCGTCGGTGTTGGACCACAGCCGGTCGAACAGTTCCTCGACCCGGATGCGGGCCTGCCGGCAGAACACATCGGCCAGCTGGTACGCCTCCCGGCCGTGTTCCCCGGAGGTGCGCAGCAACTCGGCGCGGACACAGGCGGCGCTCATCGCGAACAGTTCCGCGCCGATGTCGACGATCCGGCCGAGGAAGCCCTGCTTGGTCTCCATCCGGCCCTGCCAGCGTGCCATGGCCAGGAACATCGACCGGGCGAGCCTGCGGGAGGCGCGCTCGGCGTAGCGCAGATGCGGGGAGAGGTCGAGATGTCCTGCGGGGTGGAACTCGCTGTACGTACGCGGGAGCTGCCCCGGGCCTGCGATCAGCTTGGGCAGCCAGCGGGCGTAGAAGGCGCCGGCCTGGGCGCCGGCCCTGGCCTTGTCGCCGAGGGACTTGTCCGGGTCGATCAGATCGCCCGCGACCTTGAGATGGGCGTCGACCGCCTCACGGGCGATGAGGAGATGCATGATCTCGGTGGAGCCCTCGAAGATACGGTTGATCCGCAGGTCGCGCAGGATCTGTTCGGCCGGTACGGCGCGTTCGCCGCGGGCGGCGAGCGAGTCTGCGGTCTCGAAGCCTCGTCCGCCGCGGATCTGGACCAGTTCGTCGGCCATCAGACAGGCCATCTCGGAGCCGTACAGCTTGGCGAGGGCCGCCTCGATACGGATGTCGTTGCGGTCCTCGTCGGCCATCTGGGAGGAGAGGTCGAGGACGGCTTCCAGCGCGAACGTGGTGGCGGCGATGAAGGAGATCTTCGCGCCCACCGCTTCGTGCCGGGCGACGGGTTTGCCCCACTGTTCGCGGGCCGCCGACCACTCGCGGGCGATCTTCAGACACCACTTGCCCGCGCCGACGCACATGGCGGGCAGGGAGAGCCGGCCGGTGTTGAGGGTGGTGAGGGCGATCTTGAGGCCCGCGCCCTCCGGGCCGATGCGGTTGGCGGCGGGGACGCGGACCCGGTGGAAGCGGGTGACGCCGTTCTCCAGGCCGCGCAGGCCCATGAAGGCGTTGCGGTTCTCGACGGTGATGCCCTCGCTCGACGCCTCGACGACGAAGGCGGTGATGCCTCCGGGGTGGCCCTCGGACTTCGGCACCCGGGCCATCACCACGAGCAGATCGGCGACGACGCCGTTGGTCGTCCAGAGCTTGACGCCGTCGACGATGTAGTCCTCGCCTTCCGGGACCGCCGTGGTGGCCAGCCGGGCCGGGTCGGAGCCGACATCGGGCTCGGTGAGCAGAAAGGCGGAGATGTCATGGCGGGCGAGGCGGGGCAGGAAGGTGTCCCGCTGCTCCTGGGTGCCGAAGATCTTCAGGGGCTGCGGAACGCCGATCGACTGGTGCGCGGAGAGCAGCGCGCCGATCGCGGGGCTGGCGGAGCCGACGAGGGCCAGGGCCTTGTTGTAGTACACCTGGGTGAGGCCGAGGCCACCGTACTTCGTATCGATCTTCATCCCGAGCGCGCCCAGTTCCCGCAGGCCGTTGATCACCTCGTCGGGGATTCGGGCCTCGCGCTCGATGAGCGCGCCGTCGATCCGCGTCTCGCAGAAGTCGCGGAGCCGGGCGAGGAACTCCTCGCCGCGCCGGGTGTCCTCGCCCGCGGGCAGGGGGTGGGGGTGGATCAGATCGAGCCGGAAGCGGCCCAGAAACAGTTCCTTGGCGAAGCTGGGCTTGCGCCAGTCCTGTTCGCGCGCGGCTTCGGCGACCTGCCGTGCCTCTCGCTCACTGACCTTGGGGGGCCGATTCTTTTCGAGTGGTGCGGTCATGAGGTCCACCTCGCCGCGAGTCGGGGTTCCGGGGGTTCTCAGGGGTTCTCGGGGGTTCTCGGGGGTTCTCTCCGGGCGTACTGCCGGGCGTTTCGCCGGGCGGTCTCCGCGCCGTCGGCCGCCGGGGCGACATCGCCCTACCGACCGGTGCTACTCATCCGTACTACCCGATTACCGTCCGCTCCACCAGTCCCGTGCCGCAGTCGGGCGACCCCCGCGGGGGCGGGGGCGGGGGCCGTGCCGGTGCCCCGGCCCGGGGCAGGCACAGGCACGGGCGCCGGATCAGCCCGATGACGCGGCCGAAGCGGCCCGGGCGCTCCCGGGCTCGTCCGGGCGCAGGGCGTCGAGGATGAGGCCGAGGCCGAAGGCGAACTCGTCGCCGTAGTCGTAGCCGGGCTTGAGGGCGTGCTCGGTGGCCAGCTCGGTGAGGTGGGGGTAGGCGTCGGCGGGCATCTCACGCAGGATGGCACCGGCGACCTCGTCCAGCTCCGCCGAGTTGCTGAACGGCAGGCTCAGCTCCTGGATCACGAAGCCGTACAGATAGCTGTCGATCAGCGAGACGGCGTGTGCGGTCATCGGGACGGAGAATCCCCCGGCGCGCAGGGCGCCGAGGACGGCGTCGTGGTGACGCAGGGTCGCGGGGCCGGGCCGCGTACGGGAGTCCATCAGGGCGACGGCCCACGGATGGCGCCGGAGCACGGCACGGGCGGATTCCGCCCGGTGGCGCATGGCGCCCTTCCAGTCCAGGTCGCGCGGCGGCAGGTCGATCTCGCCGAACACGGCGTCCACCATGCCGTCGAGGATGTCCTCCCGGCCCGCGACATGGTGGTACAGCGACATCGCCTCGACGCCCAGCGGCTCGGCGATGGCCCGCATGGTGAGCGCGGCCGAGCCCTTCTCGTCCGCCACCGCCACCGCCGTACGGATCACCCGCTCACGGCTGAGCGGCGTACGCGCCGACGCCCCACGCCGGCCCTTTGCCTCGGGCATTTCCACGCCTTTCACTCCTGTTGACTACCTTACAGCATAAGGCTAGCTTGCCTTACAGCATAAGGTTGATACTCCGGCGAAGGGGCCGCGCCATGGGCACGGATCGTATGAAGAGGGTCTGCATCGTCGGCGCTTCGGGGAAGCTCGGGCAGTACATGGTCCGGCACGCGCTGGAACGCGGCTACGAGGTGGTCGGCGTGTGCCGGGAGCGCAGCGTGCCGAAACTGGCCGCCTTCGACGGCCGGATGACCGTCGTCCCCGGACCCACGAACGACCCTGAGGTGATCCGGCGGGCGGTCGACGGGTGCGACGGGGTGCTGACGGTGCTGGTGCCCTGGGGCGTACGGCAGTACGCGTCCGGCACGGCGCAGGCGGTGCTCGACCACGCACGGCCGGGCGCGCGCCTGGTCTTCTCCTGCGGCTGGCACATCACGCGCGACGGCAAGGACCGGTACTCACGGATGTTCACCGCGGGCGTCCGGATCGCCGCCGTGCTGGGCAAGCTCGTCCGCGCAGTCGAGATCGACGACCAGGTGGAGGCGTGCCGCCGGGTGTTCGCCAGTGACACCCGGTGGACCGTGGTGCGCGGCAGTTCCCTGGAGGAGGGCGAGGGCCAGGGCCTGCCCGTGTGGAGCCGGCATGTGGGCGACCCGGTCCTGGCCAGCGATCTGACCCGCCGGGTGGACTTCGCGCTGTTCATGGTGGAGGCGCTCACCGACGACGCCCTCGTCCAGGAGGCACCGGCGATCGTCGGCCGCCTCACCCCCAGCGCCCTCGCCCACACCGGCGACCCCCGTGACCGCGCCTGAGCGGTTCCGGAGATCGAGCCGGGGCCCCTACCCGCTCAGGGGCGTACGGCCAGGTTGGCGGCGGCGGTGGTGACGGGCGTGTCGCCGTTGGTGAGTTCGACGATCGTGTGGCGAAGGGCGGGCTCGTGGAGAGCGGCGTCGATGAAGGCGGCGACGTCGTCGCGGTGTACGTCGCCGTACTCCACCGCGGGTCCGGCCGTGACGTGGCCGGTGCCGGGTGAGTCCAGGAGTGTGCCGGGGCGGACGATCAGCCAGTCGAGGTCCGTGCGGGTGAGATACACATCGGCGGTCTTCTTGACCTTGATGTAGTGCTCGAAGCCGTCGTTGCGCTCCCGGTCGCGCCATGCGTCGGGGAAGACGGAGACGAGGACGAAGCGCGGGACACCGGCGCGCTGCGCGGCGTCGGCGGCCTTCTCCAGGCCCTTGCCGTCGATGAGTGCGGTCTTGTCCTTGCCTGTGCCGTGGGCACCGGCGGCGAAGACCACGGCGTCGTGGCCGGTGAGCTTGGCCGCGAGGTCCTCGACGGAGTCGGTGATGAGGTCGCCGATGACCGGTGTGGCACCGGCGTCCCGCACCGTGGTGGCCTGTGCCGGGTTGCGGTGCATGCCGGTCACCTGGTCGCCGCGGGCGGTGAGCAGTTGGGCGAGTCGGCCGCCGACCGCTCCGGCGGCGCCGATCTGGAACACCTTCATGATCTTGTCTCGGCTTTCGGGTCGGAGGAGGTGGTGAGGGGCGGGGGTGAGAGGCGGGGTCCGCCGGTCGCGTGATGTCGGCGGCGGTGGGTGTGCGGCGGTGGGTCTGCTGCGGGTCACCCACCCGGGCGGTCTGTACGGCCGGCCCGGGTGGGTCGCCTGCGGGTG
>NZ_JBSGUP010000386.1:0-7817 GCF_053607985.1 Streptomyces sp. NPDC055078 | reverse complement strand
AGCCGGGGGGTCCCAGCCGGGTCCCGGGCCGGGGGCGCCGCGCCGGGGATCCCTGGTCGGCTGCCGAGCCGAGGGTTCCAAGCCGGGTCCCGGGCCGGGTCCCGGGCCGGGGGTTCCGCGCCGGGTCCCGCGCCGGGTTCCGCGCCGGGTCTCCCGGTCCGGATGCCAAGCCAGGTCCCGAGCCGCCCGCCGCGGACGGAGACGGCCCGGCGTGCCGTGCGCCCCCGCCCGCCATACGCTCGATCCATGCCCCGCCGCCTGATGCACACGACCGGCGCAGCCGAGGCCCCGCTGCGGGCAGCGCTGCGCGAGTTGCGGACACGGCTCGGCGTCCCGGCGGACTTCCCGCCCGCCGTCCGGGAGGAGGCCGAGTCCGCGGCCCGGTCCCCGCGGCTGCCCCGGTCCGACGCCACCGGCATCCCCCTCTTCACCATCGACCCGCCGGGGTCCACCGATCTCGACCAGGCGCTGCACCTCGCCCGCCACCAGAGCGGATTCCGGGTGCACTACGCGATCGCCGACGTCGCCGCGTTCGTGGCCCCGGGCGGCGCGCTCGACGCCGAGGCCCACCGCCGCGTGCAGACGCTCTACTTCCCGGACGGAAAGGTTCCGCTGCACCCGGAGGTGCTCTCCGAGGCCGCCGCCAGCCTGCTGCCCGGCCGGACGGTCCCCGCGCTGCTGTGGCGGATCGACCTGGACGCCGAGGGGCGCACCGTCGCCGCCGAGGTACGGCGGGCGCTCGTCCGCAGCCGGGCGCGACTGGACTACGAAACCGCCCAGCGGCAGATCGACGCGGGCACCGCCGACGAACCGCTCGCGCTCCTCAAGGACATCGGGCTGCTGCGGGAGGCGCTGGAGCGCGAACGCGGCGGGATCTCCCTCAATGTGCCCGAGCAGGAGATCACCGAGCGGGACGGCGCGTACGAACTCGAATACCGCGCCCCGCGCCCCGCCGACGGCTGGAACGCCCAGCTCTCCCTCCTCACCGGCATGGCCGCGGCCGACATCATGAAGACGGCGGGCACCGGTGTCCTGCGCACCCTGCCGACCGCCCCGGACGGCGCGGTGGCGACGCTGCGCCGCTCGGCCAGGGCCCTGGGGGTCGACTGGCCGCACCATGTCTCGTACGCCGATGTCGTACGGTCCCTCGATCCGCGCGACGCCCGCCACGCCGCCTTCCTCCAGGACTGCACGGCCCTCCTGCGCGGCGCGGGCTACAGCGTCTTCACCGGCGGCAGACTGCCGTCGCCCGCGATCCACGCGGCCGTCGCCGACGAGTACACACACTGCACGGCCCCGCTGCGGCGGCTGGTCGACCGGTACGCGGGCGAACTGTGCGCCGCGGCCTGTGCGGGGCAGGGGGTGCCCGAGTGGGTGCTCACCGCGCTGGACGCACTGCCCCGGGAGATGGCGGACGGTTCCCGCCGTGCCAACACGGTGGAGCGCGAATGCGTCGATGTCGTCGAGGCGGCGCTGCTCAGAGGGCGGGTGGGCGAGGTCTTCGACGGGTTCGTGGTGGATGTGCAGGAGAACGAACCCAGCGTCGGTACGGTCCACCTCCAGGACCCCGCGGTGGTCGCGAGAATCGAGGGCGACGGCACCCTGCCCCTGGGCGAACCCCTACGGGTCCGGCTCACCCGCGCGGACCCCGGTACGGCGAAGGTGCTGTTCGCCCCGGCGTGACGGGTCGGCGGGCCGGGGCGTGACCGGCCGGCAGGCCGACGGGCGGCCGGGGCGTGACGGGCCGACGGGCCCCGGGCGGGACCGGCCAGCGGGCCGACGGGCATCGGGCGCGACCGACCGATGGGCCCGGGCGGGACCGGGCGTCACGGGTCCGGGCGTCACGGGCACGGGGCCGGGGCTCTGGTCAGGCGGACCGGCACCCCACCGCAGCCCCGCCCACCTCAGCCCCGCTCGCGCTCCCGCCCCGGGTCCTGTTCCCGCTCCCGCCCCGGGGCCGGGTCCTGACCTGGCACATGCTCCCCGAGCCCCGACCGCGTCAGCTTGAGCGCGGCCACCAGTGCCTGTGGGTCGTCCGCGTGGAAGCGGATGGTGTGCGCGGTCCCGCGCCGGCCCAGCGGCCGTACGTAACCGACCGGCGCCGCCAGTTCGACGGCCACCGTCGTCTGCCCGCCCACGATCAGCTCCATCGATCCGTCGTCGCGCTGCTGGACCAGGCTGCCGGTCGGATAGCGGCGCTCGACCCGCGCCCGGAGGATGTCCCGCGCGGGAATCCGCAGATCGAACAGCGCGCCGTAGCGGAGCCGCAGCGATCCGTCCGCGCCCACCACATGGGGGCGGGTGACGCAGGAGGCGTTGATGGCGAGCATCAGCACCAGCCCGTACACATCGATGACCAGGGTGATCAGATGGACGAGCGGCCAGGGGATCACCACCGCCAGTGCCACGGTCTCCACGAGGGACACAAAGATCATTCCCCACATCATGGCGGTCTGGGGCGCGGTGTACGCCGCCGCGTGGGCGCCGGTCCCGACACCGTGGCGCCGCCGCAGCACCCAGAGCCCCAGGCTGTGCAACGCCCGCACCTCGTGCACGAGCAGCCGGCGCAGGACGACCGGGACGAGGGTGTCGACGGCCGTACGCAGGGCCGCCCGCCGGTCCGCTCCGGTCCGGCGGGCCGCGCCGTACAGCCGCAGGAACACCGTGGTCTCCAGCGCGAGGACTCCGACGACCAGCGATTCGGCGACGACGAGCACGGCGCCCGGCACGGCCACATCCGCCAGCAGCGCGACGACCAGGGCGATCTCCCCGGGCAGTACCGCCCACAGGGCGATCCGGGCGGCCTTCACCGCAGCTCCCGGGCGCGTGCGGCGAGGCGTGCCAGCATCCGCCGTACGACGGCGGCCTGAGCCGGCGCGAAGTCGGCGAGGAACGCCTCCCCGAAGGTGTTTCCGGCGTCGTTCGGCCCGCTGTCCGCCGTCCAGTCACCCGCGTCGCCGATCAGCCCGAACAGCTCATCGGGCAGGCACCCGGCGAGATCATCGCTGAGGGGCCCGACGCGTGGGTCGTCGGCGTCCGCGTCCGCGAGGTCGTCGAGACGCTCGTACAGCTCCTGGACGCGCGCCAGCCACTCGGGGTCCTCCATCATCGGCCGGAGCGCGGTGAACATCCGCTTCCGTTCCTCCGGTGCCATCACACTGTCCAGCAGCGCCATGTGCGAACGGTCCTTGGCGACCATGGGCGAGTCGCTGGGCCCGAGCGCGCCGAGCAGTCCGGCGAGTTCGGGCGAGACGGGCCCTTCGACGGGCAGCCGCCCCTCTTTCGCCTGCTCGATCAGGAACCCGAGCCTGGCGCGCTGCTCGGCGACGGCGGCCTCCTGACGCACCAGATCGGCGTCCAGTTCCTCCAGCACCTCCACCAGTTCCCGCCCCGCGTCGTCGGCGATCACATCACGCACCTCGGCCAGCCCGAGCCCCAGCTCCGTGAGCCGCCGGACCCGGGCGAGGACGACCGCGTGCTGCAGGCCGTAGTCGCGATAGCCGTTGGGGCGTCGTTCGGGTTCGGGCAGCAGCCCGAGATGGTGGTAGTGGCGGACGGTACGGGGGGTGACGCCGACGAGTGCGGCGATCTCTCCGATCCTCATGGGACCAGTGGAAACCATGACGTCGCGACAAGGTCAAGGACCCGGCCGCACCCGGCGCCGGAGCCGTACGGAGCCGGTACGGAGCCGGTACGGAGCCGTACGGAGCTGATCGTCCGGGCCCGCGATGGCGGGTAACATGGTCGCCACGGCAGACGAGCCGGGCGGACGGCCGCGTGAGGATCCCCGGATCCTCCCGAGGAACGTCCGGGCTCCACAGGGCAGGGTGGTGGCTAACGGCCACCCGGGGTGACCCGCGGGACAGTGCCACAGAAAACAGACCGCCGAGGGCTTCCGGCTCTCGGTAAGGGTGAAACGGTGGTGTAAGAGACCACCAGCGCCTGGGGTGACCCAGGCGGCTAGGTAAACCCCACCCGGAGCAAGGTCAAGAGGGGCCGCTGAAACCAACGGCTCTGCGCGGACGTTCGAGGGCAGCCCGCCCGAGTCCGCGGGTAGACCGCACGAGGCCGGTGGCAACACCGGCCCTAGATGGATGGCCGTCTCCCCGGCCGCCGCGAGGCGACCGGGCGACAGAACCCGGCGTACAGCCCGACTCGTCTGCCGCTACCGCTCCGGCCCTGGTCAGAGCGGTGCTCCACTCTGCCCGCACTCGTGGGGTCGAATCGGGGTCGAATCAGGTGCGCGGACCGTTCCACGGGCCCGGCCCGCCCTCGCGCCGCGATGGTCAGCCTCGTTGCGTCGTTGAGTCCGGCACATCAGGGGCGGCCGGGGTCAAGCCCCTTCGCCGCCCGGTTTCACGCTGTGGCCCGCACCGCACGGTCGCGGACCGTGGTGAACAGACCGCTGAAAGTGACCACCTTCACGCCCTCCACAGCCATGGGCGGATGCGCGTAGGTGTCCCACGTCTCGGAGAACTCCGCGTGCCGCGAGAGCGCCTGCACCGTCTTCGGATCATGGAGGCCGGACGCCCCGAGCCGGGACGTAGAGAAGTGCTTGAGGTCGTGGAAGCGAGTGCGCGCCGGCAGTCCGGCCAGTCCCACCGCTTCCCTGAACTTCTCGTTGAACCTGTTGCGGTGCAGCGGGCCTGCCGTCCCGCGCGGTCACCATCAGCCCCTCGTCAGGCGGCGGCACGTAGCCGCGCTGAAGTCGCTTCTGCCGCGCCCTTCTGGACACCGGCTCCGGTCCGGTGAACCGGGCCCTGTGAGCGGCCAGCCGCTGCATCAGGAACCGGTCCACGGGGAGCGTCACCTTGCTGGCCTTCGTCTTCAGCTTGTTCGCCTGCCCGTTCTGCCGCTGCTCCTTTACGTAGAGGACGCTGTCAGCCCAGCCGACATTCTCCTCTCTCAGACCGAACGCCTCTCCATCACGAAATCCGGCGCACGCCGCGATCCAGATCAGAGCTTCAGCCAGGTCACGGTTCGCACCAGCTTCGCCACCAACCGGCCCTGACCGCCGGTACCCCGCCCCCGCGTCTCACGACCGGGGGCGGTCGCAGGTTCGGTGGTTAGAAGACCTCTGGGTTATGAGCCCAGTGAGCTACCGAGCTGCTCCACCCCGCGTCTGTGAAACGAACTTCACGTGACGCACGGGTAGGGAGCAAATCGCAGAGCCCCGCTCAATGCATCAGCGCTTGCGCGCCACCCCCCCGGCCATCAGTCGCTGCGCGACGTTCAACGGCTCCTCGACCGGCTCCGTCGGACGCCACAACGGCAGGGACACCACACCGGGGTCCAACAGCTCGTACCCGTCGAAGTACGCGGTGATCTCCTCGGTGGTGCGGAAGCGGCCCGTACCGAGGAGGTGCAGCATCGTCTGCTCGACGGCCCGGGTCTCCGGTCCGGTGTCGCAGAACGCCGTGATCACGAGGTGGCTGCCCGAGGGCACGTGGGACATGTACGCGTCGACGATGCCCTTGGGGTCCTCGTCGTCGTGCAAGTGGTGGAGGACGCCGACGAGCAGCACGCCGACCGGCTCGTCGAAGTTGATCAGCCGCTTGACGGCGGGTTCCTGGAGCACGGTCCGCGGGTCGCGCAGGTCCGCGTTGGAGACGCCGGTGTTCGCGTTCTCCCCCAAGCGGGCGTGCCCGTGGGCGAGGACGATCGGATCGTTGTCGACGTAGACGACCCTGGCTTCGGGGTTGACGCGCTGAGCCACTTGGTGGGTGTTCTCCAGCGTGGGGAGCCCGGCACCGAGGTCGATGAACTGCTTGATCCCCACCTCGGACGCCAGGTGGCTGACCGTGCGGCCGAGCACGGCCCGGTTGAACCACCCCACGTCCCCGATGTGCGGCACCGTCTGCTTGACCCCTTCGGCAACCGCGCGGTCGACCTCGTAGTTGTCCTTGCCGCCGAGGACCGCGTCGTAAACCCGCGCGATACTGGGCTTGCTCGTGTCGATTTCCTCCGCCACCGCGACTCTCCGTCCCTGCGCCACCCGTACGGGCGGTATCCAGCCGCCAGGTTACCCCCCATGACGTGCGCCACAGTTATCGCGGGCACCTCGTTTTTCATAAATGACGGCCCGTCAATTTCCGACTCAGCCTACGAGTCGGCACCGCACGGTGTCAGGCGGAGAGTTCCTCGCCCAGTGCGTCCCTCAACCGGCCGGCGGGCGCGCGGCGACTTCCCCGGGTCCGAAGGACACCGTGAGGTCGGCGCACCGCTGGCCTTCGGCCAACTCTTCGCGCCGTGCGGGCAGCAGTGCCAGCCGCAGGGCGGCCCGTCCGTGCCCGGCGCGGGCGGCGCGCTTCCACCACAGTGCGGCCTCGGGCTCGCTGCCCTCCCGGGCGGGCAGCAGCTCCAGGTTGAAGGCGCCGTTGCGACTGCCGGCCTCCGTCGCGAGGCGGTACCAGCGGACCGCCTCGACGACATCGCCGCGTGCAGAGGCGAACACCCCGACCCGCACCTGGGCCCGTCGGTGCCCCTGTTCCGCAGCCCGCTCGTACCACTCCTCGCACTCAGTGCGCTCCAGCACCGGCTCCCTCAACTCGTGTGCGGGAGCCAGCGACTGCCCCGCACCCGGGCGGCGTGCTGGTGATCGGCGACTCCGGCGACCGCAAGGACGGAAGCACGACCGCGCACGTGGGCAAGCAGTACCCGGGCTCGGTCGGGAAGATCGACCGTGGCGTCGTCACCGTGACCACCTGCTGGGCGGACGAGCGCGTCTACTACCCGCTGCACACCGTGCCCTGCACTCCCGCCCACCACATTCCCGAACGGCAGGAACGACCCCGCCTTCCGCACGAAACTGCAGATCGGAGCCGCCCTGGCCCGGCAGGCGAAGGAAACGGGAGTGCCCTTGCGGGCAGTGGCCGCCGACTGCGCCCACGGCGACCAGGACGGCTTCCGCCGTGAACCGGCCGCCGCCGGCCTGCCGTTCGTGACGGCGATCAAGCCCCGCCGTGGCACCTGGGCCTACGGGGACGAGGCGTACACCCCCGTCGATGCCGCCCGCACCCTGGCCTGGCATGGCCCGGACGAGCCGGGCGAGCGGAGCGCGGTCACCCGCACCTTCCGCGACGGGCACACCACCACCTGGTGGGCCGCCGACGCGCGACCGGGCTGGTGGGGCCCCGACGGAAACGTCCGCCTGGTCGTGGCCACCACCGACCCCGCCACCCTGCCCGCGCGGTCCACCTGGTACCTGGCCACCGACCTGCCCCGGCCCGGCGGACCACGTACGGCGGACAGCCCGAACCCGCCGGCCGACCTGACCGAGATCGTGCGGATCCACGGCCTTCGGCACTGGATCGAGCAGAGCTACAAACAGATCAAGGACGAACTCGGCCGGGCCGACTTCCAAGTCCGCTCCGACACCGCGACCCGCCGCCACCAGACCCTCTTCACCTGCGCGTTCTCCTTCTGCTGGGACACTTGGTTCGCCCCACCCCCACGCGCCGGCGACCAGGAACCGGCCGCCGGCCGGGCAGAGAGAGGGCCATCCGCCGTCCCACCCGGCCTGCCGGCCCAAGGCAATCCGGGCCGTCCGTAGCTGGCTGGCGCCCTGGGCCACACTGCAACGCTACTGGCGAGCCCGGACAACCAAGCCCCCGCCCACCGAACTCCAAAACCTGATCAACGCCCTCAGCACCGGAAGACCCATCGATCTCTACACCCCGGTCCAACAAACCACCGCTAGCTGTCGCCGAGGGAACTCGGGTACGGGTTTGGGCTTGCTCCGGGGCTGTTCCCCGCCGAACGCCGGAGTCTCCACCAGGGTCGTCGACCGGCCGGTCAGAGACAGGTGCACGGCGGCG
>NZ_JBSGUP010000385.1:4610-7839 GCF_053607985.1 Streptomyces sp. NPDC055078 | reverse complement strand
GTCCTCGGGCCGTTCGCCGGCCGGCAGGGAAGCGGCCAGGCGTACCGCGTCGGCGACCGGGTCCGTCTCCAGCACGGTGCCCTCGGTGAGCAGTTGCCGGGACTGGCGGGCGGCTTCGGCCGCGAGGTGGCGCAGCACCTTCAGGGAGGGTGCGGGCGCCGGTGGCTCGGGCAGTTCCAGTCCCGCGAAGGTGACCGTGGGCCGGCCGCCGCCGTCGCCCGCTTCGCGGCCGGGAACGGTCGGGGTGCCGCCCGCCCACTGCTGGTAGGCATGGTGGGCCCCGACATACGGCCCTGCCGGGCGCCCGGGCGTGCGGGGACCGCGGTGCTTCCCGGGCGCTGCCGCAGCGGGGTCCGGCGCCTGGCGCGAGCCGGTCGGGCTCTGGTGGAGCGAGCCGGTCGGGCTCTGGTGGGGGAGGTCGGCCGGGCCCTGGTGGGGGAGGCCGGTCAGGTCCCAGCGGTGGAGGCCGCGCAGGGTCATCAGCAGGGCGGGGCGAGCATGCACGTGCCGGGCGACGGCGTGGCCGAGAGCGGCGGTGTGCCGGCACGGCGCCTGCCCGCATGCGCAGGCGAAGGCCAGGTGGGCGGCGCCGGGGGCGATGGGGACATCGGCGGTCCTGGCCGGATCGGCGAGCGCGGCGGGGAGCCGGCCTTGCCGGAGCGCGTCCCGGTGGCTGCTGTCGGTCAGGACCGCGGCGAGTGCTCGCTGCTCCTCCCCGCTGAGCGGGGCGACGCGGATCGTGGCGCGGGCGGGTTCGCCGTACGGAGGGGTGACGACGCCGCTGATCTGTCCGGGCCGGAACTCCAGGCGGGCGGGCACGCCTCCGGCGAGGTGGATGTCGTGGCCCTGGGCGAGGGTGGTTGGGCTGCCGGTGGCCTGCTTGTGGGCCGCCTCCCAGGCCGGCACCCAGGGTGAGGCGGTGGCGTCGGACACTAGTGTGCTCCCAGGGCGATGAGTTCGGCGAGTTCGGCCTCCGACAGATCGGCGAGCGCGGTCTCGCCGCTGTGCAGGACGGCGTCGGCCAGGGCCCGCTTGCGCTCCAGGAGGGCGTCGATGCGGTCCTCGATCGTCAACTCCGTCTGGAGCAGATGGACTTCCAGGGTGCGGGTCTGGCCGATGCGGTGCGCTCGGTCGATGGCCTGGGTCTCCACGGCGGGGTTCCAGGGCCGGTCGAACATGATGACGTGGCCGGCTTTGGTCAGGGTCAGGCCGGTGCCGCCCGCCTTCACCGTGAGAATCATGACCGGGTTGCGGCGTGCCTGGAAGGCGTCGACGAGGTCCTGTCGTGCCTGGCCCGGCGGGACCTGGCCATGGAGGAACAGTGGCTCGACGCCCTGGGCGCGAAGGTGGGTCACGAGCAGCCGGCCCATCGCCGCGTAGTTGGTGAACACCAGGGCCGACTCGCCCTGGGCGGTGATCTGGGCGAGGAGTTCGTCGACGGCGGCGAGCTTTCCCGAGCGCCGCCGCTGGGCGGCCGGATCGTAGTCGTGCGGGTCCGCCGTCTCGCCCAGGTAGTGGGCCGGGGTGTTGCAGATCTGGCGCAGCCGGGTGAGCAGGGTGAGCACCAGCGCGCGGCGCTCGCCGGGCTCGGCGCTGCTGATCCGCGCCATGGTGTCGCGTGCGACGGCCTCGTAGAGGGCGACCTGCTCGCGGGTGAGGGCCGCGTACCGGCGGGTGGTGACCTTCGCGGGGAGTTCCTTGAGGATATGCGGGTCGCTCTTGCGGCGCCTGAGCATGAAGGGGCTGAGCACCCGGGCCAGGCGGCGGGAGTCGTCCCCCGAGGGGTCCTGTTCGATGGGGCGCGCGAAGCGGTCGTGGAAGGTGCGGTGGGTGCCGAACAGACCGGGGTTCGTCCAGTCCAGGACCGACCAGGCATCCATGAGGCTGTTCTCGACGGGGGTACCGGTCAGGGCGACCCGGGCCCTGGCGGTCAGGCGGCGCAACTGGCGCGCGGTCTGCGAGCGGTGGTTCTTGGCCTGCTGGGCCTCGTCGGCGATGACCAGGTCGTACGGCCGCGCGGCCAGGACGTCCGCGTCGCGTCGCAGGGTGCCGTAGGAGGTGATCACGATCGCGTCGGCGGCCAGGCCGTCGAGGCTGCGGCCTTCACCGTGATAGCGGCGGGTGGGGGTGGCCGGGGCGAAGCGGGCGATCTCGCGTTCCCAGGTGGCGAGCAGGGAGGCCGGGCAGACGACCAGCGTCGGCGCGGCGCGTTCGGCCTGCTCGCGGCGGTGCAGATGCAGCGCGACGGCGGTGATGCTCTTGCCGGTGCCCATGTCGTCCGCCAGGCAGGCGCCGAAGCCCAGCCGGGTGGTGTTGGCCAGCCATGCCAGCCCCCGCCGCTGGTAGTCGCGCAGCGTCGCCCGCAGCGCGGCGGGTGTGGCGACGGGCTGGTGGGAGCCGACGCGCAGGAACTCCACCAGGTCGGCCAGCGCGTCGGTCGGCTCGCAGGCCACCAGGTCGCCGTCGACGGTGACGCTGCCGGTCAGGGCGGCGGTCAGCGCCTCGGCCGCGGGGAGCGTGCCGAGGTCGCGGTCCGCCGCGCGGCGGGCGGTCGCGGCGGTGACCAGCAGCCAGCGGTCGCGCAGCTGGACCAGGGATCGGCCGGCGGTGGCGAGGGCGTCCATCTCGGCGTCCGTCAGGCCGTCCCCGTCCACGGTCAACTGCCAGCGGAAGTCCAGCACGTTGTCCAGGCCGAAGGCGCGCTCGGTGGGGCCCGGGGCCGATCGGGTGCCGATCAGGGTACGTACGCCCAGCGCGCGGGCCCACTGCTGGGGCCAGGTGATCTCGATGCCGGCCCGGGCCAGGTCCTGGCCCATGTCGCCGAGCAGGAGCGCGGCTTCGGCGGCCCGCAGGGTGAACCGCGACGGGGGGTCCTGTTCCAGCAGGCGCCGCAGCGGCGGCCAGAGCCGGGCGGCGGCACGCAGTGACCGGCGGACCCGTTCCAGCCGGACCGGGTCGGCGCCGTGTCCGGGCAGGCACTCGGCGGCGTCGACGAGCCGGGGCTCCCCACCGGGCGAGGCGGTCCTGATCCGCAGCACCGCCCACAGCAGTTCGGTGTCCTCGGGGCTGTTCGCCGGCGGCTGCTTGATCGTCAGGACCAGGCCGGGCGGTGGCCCGGGGTCGACAAGCGTGTCGATCCGGTCCGTCCACGCCACCAGGTCCGGACCCCGGGGCCGCGGCGCGGGGGCCGTGTAGGGCGCGGAGCCCAGCACATACGCGGTGCCCGGGC